>JAEXOY010000044.1 GCA_023439045.1 Bacillota bacterium
ATGGATATGTTTACGTTGTTGCTGAAGGTGGAGTAATTATGGCCTCCAATAAACTTGTAACCTCAAGTAAAAAAGCAGTAGTTACTCAACTAAAAACAGACAGCAAAGAAATAACAGTATTCGTTGAGAATAATAAGCTGGTATTTTCCCAAAAGCCTTATGTTGAAAAAGGTATTACAATGGTACCAATAAATGATATAGTGACAACTCTCGGTGGTACAGTTGAAACTAAGGGGGCGTCGACTTACATTACCTTTAATAATAAGACTTTTGAAATAAAAGCAAATAGTGATAAAGTGACTATTAATGGTAAATCAGTAGCGCTTGGAACTAAAGCAAAGGCAGTTGGAAATACGGTATTTGTTCCAGTACAATTTATATCAAATAATCTTGATTGCTCAATATATGTTGAAGGTTTCTCAAATACTATTTATGTTTCAAAGAAATAGTGAGAATTTATAATTCGAGGCGGTAGGATGCGAGAGAAGCGAAGCAGACGGCAAGTCCTCTCACTCCGACCATTTTGGCGCTTGTATTATCTGCGGATAATACAGGCGTTTTTACGTTCCTTAAAAACGCGAAGCGCCTTACAAACTAAAAAGCACGTATACCTCGACTGGAGTTATGTCGGGATTTTTTGTTGCACCAGTACAGGACTTTGGCAGAATTGGTTTATATTGACAGTAAATTAACATTTACAGTATTATATATATTATGACATAACAACCAAATAAATATAAGGATGGGATAAAATGAAAAAAGTAATTTCAATACTCCTAATGCTAGTACTTATGTTAAACGTATTTTGTACTCAGAGCATAGCCGCTAATGAAAACTCTTATAATTTTGTACGCCTGGACGATGGTAGTGGTAATAAATTTTATGGAATCGCAAATGTTGGCAATACCGTTATAGTAACTTCAACTAATGGAAAATACATACTTTCTAAGGATGCAGGAGACACATGGGTAGAGAAAACAGTACCGGGAGGTATTAACCTGCATGAGATATGTTCTGATGGAACCAGGTTTGTAAGCATAGATATAAAAGGTAAGGTTTTTGTATCAATGGACGGTGAAAAATGGGATACTAGCGTAAGTGTTTGGAATTCGACATTAGCATTTTTTGAATATGATGGGAAGTATTTTTACATAGGCTACACGGACGGAAAGCTGTTTAGGTCAGTTGATGGAACAACATGGACTAAGTTATGTAGCAACTTACCTGCAGGTACAGAAGATATAGCCGTAAACTATGAGAGCAATACATATGCTTTTAGTATTGCTAACAATAACACAATAAAATACACCAAGGACTTTAAAACCTATAAGAGCTTTGTTGCCGGTAATTGTGAAACTTCATATTATGATATTGGATATGCAAATGGGTTATGGTATTTTTCTATAATAACCGGTATCGTTGCAACTTCAAAGGATTTGCTTACTACAAATAAATTAGTAAATGATTTTGAGGAAACTGATGTAGTTTCTAATACTACATATTTGGCAAATTTAGTAAAAATGATATATAGAGATGGCAAAATGTATGTGTTGGGCTTTCTGGGTAAAATTAGGGACATAACTGATATGTCATCAATTAAAAAAGTAACATCTGAGCTTCAAATAAAAGACAGAATGGCGATCTCAATGTCTGGTATTGTTAAAGTAGGAGATTCATTTATTACGTACAGTAAATCTGGAGAAATATTTAAGTATTCTAATAATAAGTGGATTCGCATATTTGGAAAGCAGTCATTAACATATAAGATTAATAGTATACCTGATAAAAAAATCGTTCTTGCTCTGGCTGAAAATAGTGCTGTTTTACTTTCAGACGGAAAAGTTTCTGCAGACCATAAGATTAACTTAAAAGGAAATAAATGGCTCTGGTATGATAATAAGATTACAGTGAAAGCTGAGAGCTACTATACAGCGACATCTACTGATTTTAAAAATTGGACAAGTGTCAACACTGCATCAAATAAATTTCCTACACGCGGCTTGGCGCAGAGTGATAAAACAGGAATAATTTGCATCTCGCCATCAAAGGATGTATACGCTTTTTCTGATTCAAGAGGTTATTATTCATTAAAAGTACTTCCACTAAATCCAAATTATGTTGCAAATATTGGTGGAGATATATATGTTGTAGGTAATGGCGGTGTTGGTCTTAAGATTTCCGACAAGTTAAAGACAACCGCCTTTAATATAAATAAGGAGACATGTTATAAAATAATTAAGGTAAAAGACACTTTCGTGGCACTTCATAAAAATTCTATCAGTATATCAAAAGATTTGAATACATGGACAACAACAAAAGTATCAGATAGCTATGCGTTAAATGATATTACCTATGATGATAAAAATAATATATTTGTTATTGCTTGCTCAAATGGAACACTCCTTACTTCAAAGGACCTAAAAACTTGGTATATTACAGATTTGAATATTTCGGTGTCAGCGTATGGTGTTGCTTCATATAATGGATATGTTTACGTTGTTGCTGAAGGTGGAGTAATTATGGCCTCCAATAAACTTGTAACCTCAAGTAAAAAAGCAGTAGTTACTCAACTAAAAACAGACAGCAAAGAAATAACAGTATTCGTTG
>JAEXOY010000022.1 GCA_023439045.1 Bacillota bacterium
AAAATTATTTCACTTACTCAAAAAATATATGCTTATACATAGGTGTAGTAAATAATCTTACCCTAAAATTGTCAATACTTCTATATATCAATGCAAAAATCAACTTACAAGTATTAGGAGTGTGACAATTGTGGATTTGGAGAAAGAGGATTTTGTAAACTATTATATAGACTCAAATGAAAAAAATGCCTTTATTAAGTTTTCAGATACTCTATATAACACTATGAAAAAGTATATTACGAAGGATCATAGGGAGATAGTATTTGTCTGTATAGGTACTGATAGATCAACAGGAGACAGCTTAGGACCACTAATAGGGTACAAAATAAGGGACATGAGGTATAATAATATATTTGTTATGGGGGATTTAGATTACCCTGTACATGCCAAAAATCTCGCTGAGGTGTCTTATAAAGTAAAAGAAACCTTTGTAAATCCATTTTTAATTGCAGTTGATGCATGCCTCGGGAAAATGGATCATGTAGGGTACATTACAATAGGAAAGGGAGCTCTAAAACCAGGTTCTGGAGTGAATAAGGATTTAGAACCAATAGGAGATATACACATAACGGGAATAGTAAATTTTGGTGGGTTTATGGACTTTATGATATTACAAAATACAAGACTTAGCGTTGTGATGAGATTAGCTGATATTATGGCAAATGGAATAAAATATGCTTCATGGAAGATTACAATGGAAATGCAGGGTGATTGTAAAACCACTGTAAATTAAAGCTGATTTTTTATTGCAATATATTCAGACATTTTATATAAAAATCGTTATAATAGAATGTAATAAAAAACGAACCAATGAAAATATAGCGTTATAGACATAATCTTTTGTTAGGAGGGTTTTTATGAGGAATAAAGGTACAGCGATTGTTGGTAGTATTTTGATGATATTGGGAGTCCTCTTTCTTTTGGATAATCTCGGTATTTTCTCCATTAATTTTGGATTTGATGATATTGGTTGGTTGTTTGGGAACTTCTGGCCATTGTTCTTAATTGTTCCGGGTCTAGTATTCCATTTTGCATACTTCTCTTCAAGAGCAGGTGATGCAGGATTATTAGTGCCAGGAGGTATTCTTCTTGTAATAGGCTTGACGTGTCAGGTGTCCATGCTTACTGGATGGTGGAGCTATCTGTGGCCAGGTTACATTCTGGCGGTTGCTTTTGGACTATTTGAGCTCTATGTGTTTGGTAACAGAGATAAGGGACTATTAATACCCGTTTTTATACTTGGAGGTCTATCTCTGATTTTCTTCTCAATGTCGCTTGGAAGCATTTATTGGCTCAGAACATTCTTAGTACCTGCAATACTCATAATAGGTGGAGCAATGATTATATTTAAAAACAGACGATAATAATCATTCCCCATTTATGCTCTTACTCATATACTATACTAGTGAATAAATAGCTAATAGCAGTAGCACTAGGAGTAAAGGTATGGAAGAAAAGGATAGTGTAAAAGATAAGCTGGAACAGCTAAGAGGCTTTGTACATCAGGGAGTTAATTCAATGATGGAAGAGAATTCAGAAGAAAGATCTCATACTCTTGATAAAAATGATAAGCATAACCAGCATGGCAAGGCAAAACAAAGTAGTCATAAAAAACAGCATAATGATAAGAATTATAATAAGAATCATACTAACAAGAATGATAATATCAAGGTTGATGGTTCCAAAAGTGATAATATGAAGAATGACGATAAAATGAATGAAAACATCAAGCATGAACATCATGAAAAGAAACATCACAGTAAAAAGAAGAGTCATTCCCACAATGAAAAGCTAGAAAAATATAAATCTACAAAACACCAAAAATCTATGAAAAAAGATAAAAATAATAAAAATAGGTGTTATAATAGATAGAAAGTGGGAATATATATTTGGTAATGAACGAAAGTAAGCAAGAAAAACACTATTAGAAGAGGAGAGGAAAGCTATGGACAAATACGTATGTACTGCATGTGGTTATGTGTATGATCCTGAAGTAGGAGATGAGGACAGTGGAATTGCTCCAGGCACCGCTTTCGAAGATATTCCTGAGGATTGGGTATGTCCTCTTTGCGGCGTTGACAAAAGCATGTTTGAAAAAGCATAAAAAAACGGGTTCCCTGAAAGGGAATCCGTTTTTTATGTAAGTAAAATCCCTAAATCCCATCGTTACTTTTTTATAGATACTTAAAACTTTAATAATAACTAAGTGAGCATAGATCAAATATAAGTCCATTATCTTAGATAGACCTAAAACTTTATAACCAAGAGAGCATAGATAATATAACATATTATTGAGTGGAGGGATTTTGTGGGTGCAAGAAAACCAGTCATTGGCATTACATGCGGATACGACAATCAGACTACAATGAGCTTTGTAAAGGACGGCTATTATGAGGCTGTTATAAAGGCTGGCGGATTGGCTATATTACTTCCCGTAACGGATGATGAGGGTGTTATTTCAGGATATTACTCTATGTGTGATGGCATTATACTATCGGGCGGCCCAGATGTTGATGCATGTTATTTTGGTGAGGAAAACATGCCTTATGCAGGAGAAATATCGCCCATCAGAGACTCAATGGAAATAAAGCTGGCGAGGCTGTGTCTGGATATGGATAAGCCAATACTAGGTATTTGCAGAGGCTGTCAGGTACTGAATATAGCGGCAGGAGGATCGATATTTCAAGATATTTATCAACAATGCCAACAAAGTGAGAGCATAAGGACCCCTCTCAAACATATGCAGCAAGCGCCTAAATGGTATCCCACTCATAGTATCAGAATAAAAAAAGAGTCAATGTTACACGATATATTTAAGCAAGATGAAATAAGGGTAAACTCATTTCATCATCAGGCAATAAGTACAACGGCTGAACGATTTACTATAGCAGCAGCTGCAAAGGATGGTGTAATTGAGGCTATTACAAACGAACGCAAGACATTTACGGTAGGAGTACAATGGCATCCTGAACTAATGTTTTCAAAATATGACAATCAGCTTGCTTTGTTTGAAAGAATGATTGCAGTGTGTTAAAATATTTACAAAAACCATTAGACAAGGAGGAAGTGTGGCTAGCATAAGAGGATGGCACACTAGAGAAGATGAATAAGATTACGGAGTTTATGCGCGAAACATTAGGAGATTTCTATGGGCCAGCAGTTGTCGTTATTAAAATAATAATGGTGATTGTAGTTGCAAGCTTTATTGTCAAGATAGGAACATCAATAATTAAAAAGGCATTTAATAAGCAAAAGGGGCTTAAGCTTAAGCTCAGCGATAAAAGAGTGGACACCATGTGCACTATTTCAATAAGTGTTTTCAAGTATACAGTTTATATAGCTGCTATATTGTTTGTATTGGTAGAAATTTTTAATATGACATCAGTTTTAGCGGCTGCCGGAGTGGGTGGTGTAGCAATAGGTTTCGGTGCTCAGAGTTTCATCAAGGATACTATATCAGGTTTCTTTATTATTTTGGAGGATCAATATTCCGTTGGAGATGTGATTACAATAGATAATATGACGGGAACAGTTGAGGATATGGAGCTTCGTGTTACCAGGCTGAAGAATGGGAACGGAGACCTTTGTATTATACCAAATGGTGAGATTAAGAAAGTAGTCAATCATACCAGAGATAACAAGCAGGTTTTAGTGGATATTCCGATAGCCTACACTGCTAATATTGAAAAGGTTAGTGAGATTGCTCAGTCGGTGTGTGACAAGGTTAAGGAAGAATTTGATGTACTGACTGACAAGCCCGAGTTCTTGGGTATAACTAGCTTTGCAGAAAGAAGTATGAATCTGAGAATTGTTGCAAAAACAAAGCCAAATGAGCAAGGGGCAGTTGAAAGAAGGATTAGATTACTTATTAAACAGGGCTTTGATGATGCTGGAATACAGTTTTAGACATAATAATTAGTTAAGAACAAAGCAATACAGTTTGAAATAAAATAGTTTAAAGCAATATAGTTTGAATGCATGAGGTGATATTATGCCTGAAAGATTTGCGGTTGGTGACATTGTTGAGATGAAGAAGCAGCACCCCTGTGGAAGTAAGCAATGGGAAGTACTGAGAATAGGAGCAGATTTTCGTATCAAATGTACCGGTTGCGCTCATCAGGTAATGCTTGCACGAACAAAGTTTGAGAAAAATGTAAAGAAGATTCTTAAGTCAAACTTGATTAATGAAAATAATACTCAGCAACAATAAAAATATCTTTAAGTAAGGCAATACTGCATAGGAAATACATTATTGGTAACACTTGTTAGTATAGAGTTTACTATGCAGGAGGTTAATATGTCAGAGAGTGCCAAACCATCAGAAACATTTGAAAATCTTATCAAGGATTACCTACATCAGGGAAAAGAAAAACTTGAAAAGGATCTTGCGGGTACGAGGGAGGCTATTAAGCTTATAGCTAAAGAAAAAACGAAGCAATTTATGCGCACTATGGACAAGGGCCTCAGCTCAGAGGAAAGAGAATTTCTGAACTCAATTATAATAACAAGCATGTATCAATCATTTTGCTACGGCTATGGAATAGGAAAAATAGAGGGAGAGACAAAGCAAAAGGTTTGCTTGTAAGGCTCTCGTTGTTGTTAGGAAGAAAAGCGATTAAGGGTTATCCTTAGTCGCTTTTTTGTCATGCAAAATAAAAAAGCCTGTAATCCATTGAAGTTACAGGCTTGGCGGAGAGAAAGGGATTTGAACCCTTGATACCCTTTCGGGTATATCTGATTTCGAGTCAGAGACCTTCGGCCAGCTCGGACATCTCTCCGTATATAGGATTCAACTGACAGTAGATGCTAATAAATAAGCATTTTAGTCGCTTATACTATATAGCTACCTTGTATCGTCAGCATTTATATTTTACCGTCAAATGACTAATCTTTCAAGTAAAAGAATATAAAAACTTAAACTAGTTTTTGCCATGTATATGGTACAATCAATTTTTTATCGAATATATTATTAATAAAGATTTATTTGTCTTTTTTGAAAGAATAAATAATATTTCCTATTCAACAAAATCATTTTATAGCTTAAAATAATAGATATAATAAACTGAATTTGGGTACAAAAATATACCACAACAACCACAGTACATATATAGACAAGGATTGATTTTTTATGAAGCAAGAGATACCTATTATTGATATTATTATATCCTTATCGGGTGCGATTGACCTGATAAACCCCAGCATATCAAATCATCACAAAAGGGTGGCTTACTTAGCTTACCGTATAGGAAAAGAGATGAATTATCCTGAGCCAGAACTGATGGATATTGTTCTAGCTGGCCTTTTACATGATTGTGGTGCAGTAAACTTTTTTGAGAGAAATTATATTTTTGAATTTGATTTTGGGAATAGTATGCTACAAAGACACTCTCATGGTTATAAAGGTTGGTTTATTTTAAATGACGTTCCAGAATTAGAAAATGCTGCTGAAATCATCAAATTTCATCACATTTTCTGGAACGAGGAAAATGCTTCCCATATGGGTAATTACAACGTTCCGAGAGGCAGCCATATTCTGCATCTTGCAGACAGAGTAGATATATTGATAAATAGAGATGAGGAAATACTTAAGCAGAGAACATATATATATGACACTATAAAAAGTAAAAGTGGAGAAATGTTTATGCCACAAGCTGTTGAGGCGCTCGGAGCTGTTTTTGGTAAAATGTATATTTGGTTTGATCTAGTAAATCCACATCTTGAGATACTGTTAAAACAAATTATGGCATCTTATAAAGTAAATCTTGATCCATATACACTTATAAACTATGCAAATATAGCCCATAGAATAATCGACTTTAGAAGCCAATTCACAGCTACGCATTCAATGGGTGTAGCAGCTACAACTAAGTCTATCGCTACCCTTATGAAATTTAGTGAGGGGGATATTCAATTGATGTATAGCGCTGGGCTTATGCATGATGTGGGTAAACTATGCATACCTGATCGTATATTAGAAAAACCAAGTTCTCTGAGTGTAGATGAGTTCAATCTTATGAAGTCACATACTTACCATACCTATAGGATAATTGATTCTATACCTGGCCTGGATAAAGTTCGTGATTGGGCAGCCTTTCATCATGAGAAGCTTGATGGAACAGGCTATCCCTTTGGAAAGACTGCAGAAGAGTTGGACATGGGCTCAAGAATATTGACTGTGTGTGATATTTTCACAGCTCTGACAGAGGATAGACCTTACAGAAAGGCAGTAGCTATAGATAAAGCAATTTCAACTATAAACAAAATTGGTAACCTTGATGATGATGTGAAGCTTTGCTTAAATAAAAATCTATATGAAATAAATGAAATTCGCAAGAATTCGCAGGAGTCTGTGATTACCAAATGCTCATGCATTTTTAAATAAGAAAACTGCCATGAGTGTATACAAGAGTGATCGTAAGATACTCATTTTTGATGTGATATAATTTCACTTATGAACCTGTAAAGGAGGAGCACTATGAATTTTCAGTATTACATGCCAACTAAGGTGATTGTTGGAGATAATTGTATAAACGGTAATGCTCAGCTACTTTCAGCATACGGCAAGAAAGCTATGTTGGTTACTGGCAGAACCTCTGCTAAGGTGAATGGGGCGCAGCAGGATGTCATTGAAGCCCTTGAAAAGGAGGGCGTGGAGTACTATGTTTTTGATGAGGTTGAGCAGAATCCAAGTATTGCTACGGTGCGAAGGGCGGCAAAAGTAGCAAATGAGCTGGGGGTTGAGTTTATTGTTGGAATAGGTGGGGGCTCTCCGCTTGATGCCGCGAAGGCAATCGCTTTGTTAGTAAAAAATGAGCTTGATGATACCCAATTATTTGGTGGAAGTTACCCAAATAAACCCCTTCCTGTAATAGCTGTACCTACAACTGCGGGAACAGGTAGTGAGGTTACTCAGTATGCAGTTCTTACAGATGACAATATAAAGAGTAAATCCTCTATTTCTTGTGAGCACAGCTTTCCTGTCATTGCTTTCTTGGATGCAAAATATACTGAACACCTTTCATTTAGAGACACTATAAATACTGCCATTGATGCACTTTCCCATTGCATAGAGGGGTATCTGTGTAAGAGAGCATCTGTTATGAGTGATGCGTTGGCTTTAGAGGGAATGAGCATAATTGCTGGCTGGCTTTTGAATGGAGCGCAACAGGTGGAAGGGGAAGGATCGAATATTCCGTTATCTGACAGACAGGCACTTCTATATGCGTCCATGCTAGGGGGCATGGTAATTGCTAATACGGGAACAACAGCACTTCATTCAATGGGGTATCAGCTAACCTATAACAAAGGTATTGAGCATGGAAGAGCAAATGGACTACTTATGTACCAGTATTTAAAGTTAATAGATACCAATAATCATGAAAAGGTCAATAATGTCTTAAGAGCCATTGGATTGGACAGCTTGGAGCAGCTTAAGGAGTTATTGAAAGAGGTTATATCATTTGATGAAGATATGACAGCAGAAGAGTTTAAGAGCTATTCAAGTATCGCAGTGAGGGCTAAAAACATGGTAAATACCCTTACAGCGTTTGATATAGAAGATATCAATAATATTTTCCAAAACAGTAAGTGGAGCAGTTTATAGAAATCATTACAGTATAATGAATAGTTTGTAGTTGCCATAATTTGCAAAGGTACATTTGTAGATGCAATAATATGTAAAGTGATTGTAGATACAATAATTTGTGAAGTGAAATTTGCGGTGGTAAAAATAAGCCCAAAGCTAGTAGCTTTGGGCTTTATTTGGCTCAGAATAAAATCTTTTTGGGAAGATTCTGAGGGTCTTATTTGTTAAGGGGATTCTTGCAATTAATATTATATACTGTACTGGCACATAAATCACTGGAAATTACTATAAATAAAGGGAAAAACTAAAAAAATGCTTGATTTCGTTTGCCTGCTAATTAATAAATAAAGCTTTATCTAGCATACTATAAATTAGAGCTATTTGAGTACTTTGACGGTGGCATTCCATATTTTCTTTTAAACATTTTTGAGAAATTGTATATGTCATCATAGCCAGTACTTCTTGCCGCCTCAGTTACTGAGTAACCATGCTTGTCTAACAGCAATGATGCTTTTTCAAGTCTATAGTTTACTAAAAAATTCTGTGGCGTATCTCCAACATATTTATAAAATATTCGGCACAAGTAGCGCCTGTCAATACCAAGCATTTTAGCAATACTTCCTACTGAAACCTGGTCTGTATAATTAGCCATAATATAGTCTTTTGCTCTAGTGGAATAAAGACTTCCTGAACTTCCTTTATATGTAGGGTTATACTCCTCATGCAATTGTGAAAATAATTCATAGATTTTACTGCACAAAAAAATTTCCGCTGAATGCTGGAGATTGACTACCTCCTTCATACTATGAAAGGTGCTGCGCAGAGAGGGAACGCACAATGTGGGGTTGTCGTTTGCAAAGCCACTGTTTTCTATCAATGACGGCACAACGTTTCCATTGAAACCTATCCATATATATTCCCACGGATCATTATCGTCAGCTTTATAAAACGTTAATTCGTAAGGCCTGATTAGAAACATGCTGCCTTTAGACAGAGGGTAGGTATAACCATTTCTTTGAAATACTCCACTTCCAGAAACTATATAGTGTATAAGATAATATTCACGGGAGGCTGGGCCATAGGAATGTCCCCTTTCACAATCTTCCCAGCCTAGTTGCAAAGGGTTAACATCAGAGAAATTTTTATTCAGGAGAGATACATTATGCATCATAGTATTGCCTCCGATACATCATAATATTGCCTTTATTCATCACAATATTGCCCAGATACATCTTAATATTGCCTTTATGCGTCATAGTATTATCCTTTAGCATCATAATATTGCCTCAGATACATCTTAATATTGCCTTTATGCATCATATTATTGTGTCCAATACAATTACGTCAAAATACATATGGTTACATTATAACAAATTAAAGTTACATTATTCAATTTATATATTATTTATAAATGCTATTATTAGGCTATATAAACAATTAGTATTACATATTTGAATTGGAGGGGACTGTATGGTCAAAATTACATTTATGGGGGCAGGAAGCACTGTGTTTGCCAAGAATGTTTTAGGAGATAGCATGTGCACCGAGGCACTCAGAGATAGTGAGATATGTTTGTATGACATAGATGGTGGAAGACTTAAGGAATCACAGATAATGTTGGAAGCAATAAACAAAAACATTAATAATGGAAGAGCCAAAATAAAGACATTCATGGGAATAGAAAATAGAAAAGAAGCACTTAGAGGTGCAGACTTTGTGGTAAATGCCATACAGGTAGGAGGCTATGACCCTTGTACAATAACTGACTTTGAGATACCAAAGAAGTACGGATTAAGGCAGACTATTGCAGATACACTGGGTATTGGGGGTATAATGCGAACCTTAAGGACTATTCCTGTACTTGAGACTTTTGCACAGGATATAGAAGAGGTATGCCCTGATGCCTGGTTCCTTAATTATACCAACCCAATGGCTATGCTTTCAGGATATTTGCAGAGATACACCGGTGTTAAAACGGTTGGGCTTTGTCACAGTGTTCAGGTGTGCTCAGAGGGGCTTTTAAATTCACTGGGCATGGAGGACAAACTCGAGGGACGCAGGGAGTTAATAGCAGGAATTAATCATATGGGCTGGCTTCTTGAGATAAAGGACAAGGATGGAAATGACCTCTACCCTGAGATTAGAAGGCGGGCAAAAGAAAAGAATAATACCGAGAAGCATTGGGACATGACAAGGTATGAATATATCAATAGGCTTGGATATTATTGTACAGAATCCAGCGAGCATAACGCAGAATATAATCCTTTCTTTATTAAATCAAAATATCCCGAGTTGATAGAGAGGTATAATATACCACTAGATGAATATCCAAGAAGGTGCATACATCAGATTGCAGAATGGAATAAACAAAGAGATGAATTAATGAATAATTCAATGCTATCTCATACAAGAAGCAGTGAATATGCTTCTTACATAATGGAGGCCATTGTAACAAATAGACCATACAAGATAGGCGGTAATGTAATCAACAAGGGAGGACTTATAGAGAACCTTCCACATGATGCTTGCGTAGAGGTGCCATGTATGGTTGACGGAATGGGTATAAATCCTTGCCGCGTTGGGCGTTTACCAGTTCAGCTTGCAGCAATGAATATGACAAATATAAATGTACAGCTCCTGACTATTGAAGCGGCAGTAACCAGAAAACGTGAGCACATATATCATGCTGCTATGCTCGATCCGCACACAGCAGCAGAGCTTTCCATTGATGATATTGTAAGCATGGTGGATGAATTAATAGCGGATCATGGCGATTGGATGCCGAAATTCAAATAGTTTAATTGAGGTTGATGCATACTAATTTTGGTAGGAAACTGTGTTCAAAGCTAAGTCTGATTGCTAAGTTAATTAAGTTATTATTAATTAACAATTTAATAAAGTAGTACTTTTTATAAGCTCTAAGTTCCAAGTGCATAAAAAGTACTATATCTTTATGGCATATATCACAATGATATAGGAGGTTAGCAAATGGCAAAAGTTAATAAAACCAAATACGCTATTCTGGGAGTACTTAGTTTAAAGCCAGGTTCGGGATATGACATAAAGAAATTTTGTGATAAAGGGATTTCATATTTTTGGAATGAAAATTTCGGGCATATCTACCCAGTGTTAAAGCAAATGGAAGCAGAAGGGGTAATAACAAAAACAGCTGAACAGAATGAAGGAAAGCCAATGAAAATAGCGGGGGCAAGAAGTTAATTATGTATTCTGATATCGATAAACTGGAAGACCATTTGATAGAGCTGTCTTGCCGAGATTCTGAAGTTATTCAGGAGTTAACAGCTGCTGTTAGGAAGTTTAAGGATATCCACACAGCTTCAAGAGATGCAACTCTAGTGAAATACTTTAAAGTTACAATGTCTGATTTCGTGCAACGGTTTAAAGATCCATTTCTTAGAGAGGCCTTACTAGCTTTTTCATCAAAGGAATGCACTGTCTTTTCGTTGATTTTTCAGTTGGCAATATACAATAATAAGGATGCTTGTTGTATATAGATCAAAAGAAAAAAATAGCCGATTGGTTTATATGTCTATTTGAAACAAAATACCCTGAAGCAAAGGGTAAAGTTGAAATAGTGGACGTTGCTACACCAATGACGTATTATCGTTATACTGAGGTATGGAAGGGTGCATACTGTGGTTGGAAATCTCCTGCGCAAAATATCCCAAATGTATTACCATGTCTCTCGGGGCTTTATCTGGCAGGTCAATGGACTCAGACAACAGGGGGCATTCCAACGGCTGCAATGACTGGAAAGGATAGTATTATGCGTATATGTAAGGAAGAAGGAAGAGAATTTTTGAGTTGCTGATGCCAATTCAAGAAATATATAAAGCTTGCTAAAAAAATTATAGATACTAACTATTCATACATGATATAATTAATATTGTGGAGGGATGCACAAATGGAAGAGACATTGAAACTCATACTGAATAAGCTTGATAGCATGGACTCAGATATAAAGGAATTAAAACAAGGACAAAATAGATTAGAACAAAGACAAACAAGCTTAGAACAAGGACAATTAAATCTAGCAGATAAACTTGATTCTTTTGAAAAGCAAACTATGAGGCGTTTTAATGAAATAGATAGCAAAATAAGTAGCGTAAATGATGCAGTTGCAGATTTGATGGAATTTAGGACAGAAACAGAAAGTAAGCTTAAAAAAATAAAGTAATTTCTAGCGGCAAGGAGATAAGCTCCTTGCTTTTTTATTTTCAATCCATTAGAAGAATTTAGATTTTCCGATGAATACTGGAATAATTATCATAAATTTGAGATAATTAAGGATATCTTGACCCATTAACCCAATTTACATTTATAGGGGGTATTAATTTGGACGATATAAATATCCTTTTAGTTGAAGATGATTTGGAGATTAGCCGCTTAGCAGCTAAGTACCTGTTAAAGGAAGGTTTTAAAACGGATAGTGCAACTAACGGAAGAGAGGCATTATCTTTTATTAAATCAAAAGTATACCAGATGATTATCTTAGATTTGATGATTCCTTACATTGATGGATACGAGGTGCTAAGGATAATAAGAGAAAATAATAATCATGTGCCTGTTTTAATAATCTCTGCAAAAGCAGATAACGCAGATAAAGTATTGGGTTTGGAGCTAGGTGCTGATGATTATCTTACAAAGCCCTTTAGTGTCGAAGAGCTTATCGCTAGAGTAAAGGCACAGATTCGAAGATATATGCATTTTAATACCAACGAGGGTCAAAAGGATATAGTATTAAGGTATAAAGATATAGTAATGAATGTAAACACCTATGAATTAAGTATAGATTCAAAATCTATTATTCTAACCTCGAAGGAATTTGATATCCTTAAATTGCTTATGACAAATCCAAAGAAGATATTTACAAAGGCGAATATATTTAATGCTGTATGGGGAGAAGAATATATCGGAGATGAGAATACAGTGATGGTCCATATACGACGTTTGCGCGAAAAAATAGAGCCCAACCCGTCACAACCCGAATATATTCAAACTATTTGGGGTATTGGCTATAAGCTGGCAGAGGTGTAGCATGATTTACGTTATTATTATAATTTTAATTTTGGCTTGCTTAACGACAATTATAATGCTGCATTCATTTGTAATAAACATCAAATATATCTCGGAAGTTATAAAAGATATTATACATAGAAGTGCTTTTAGAAGAATAAATCCTGGTACTGTTTTGAAACCAGTGAAGCAGCTTAGTATTGATATAAACTCTTTGTTAGAGCAACATGAAGCAAACAGAATTAAAGTTCGGGAGCTTGAAATTTCACAAAAGCGCGTCATATCCAACATATCGCATGACTTACGGACACCGTTGACCTCGTTATTAGGATACTTGGAAATGCTTCAAAAAGATACATCGTTGACTGAAGAGGAAAAGGCTGAATATCTTGAAATAGCTTTATCAAAAGGCAAGTCTTTACATTTCTTTGTACAGAACTTCTTTGAATTGGCTAAGCTAGAGGCGAATGATATACAATATGACTTTGAAAAGCTCGATATTAGTAATACTATTAAAGAAATAATGTTGAGCTTTTATTCGGATTTTTCGCAAAATAAAATTCAACCAGAGTTGGATTTGCCTGAAAAACCGGTTTATGTTCTGGCTAATAGGACATGTATCGAAAGAATTCTGCAAAACCTTATATCAAATGCTTTAAGGTATGGAAAGGATGGAGGAATTATAGGCGTTGCTTTGAGAGAAGTACCTGATAGGATATGGGTAGATATATGGGATAATGGGAAAGGTATTGCAGAAAAGGATATCAAGCATATATTTGAAAGGTTATATATTTCAGAAGAATCTAGAAATAACAATATGAGAGGTAGCGGTCTGGGACTGTCTATAGCTAAAAAAATGATAGATAAAATGAATGGTGAAATATTGGTCAGCAGTGTTCCTAATGTTAAAACTATATTTTCATTTTGCTTGCGAAGGTATGATATAAATTTATAATAGATGAAGCCGTGAACCAAGTGTTTACGAAGCTTCATTTTTTATTTAAGGAATTTGTAAGAATTTTGTTAGGTTAACTTAAGAAAATAGATTTATATTTTTTGATAGAAACAGTTTTATATTTTAGTTAAATTTTGATCTAGAGGGTGATGCGAAGGTGGATTATATTTTACGGACATTTAATCTTTCAAAAGAGTTTAAACATCAAAAAGCGGTAGACAATGTAAATATCAATGTGAAGCGGGGAGAAATATATGGGTTCCTTGGTCAGAATGGTGCAGGAAAGACAACAACTATTCGTATGATTATGGGTATTATCCAACCCACATCAGGAGGTATTGAGTTGTTTGGAGAAGAGTTAATTGCAGGCAGTTATAGTCATTTTGGGCGTATTGGTTCAATTATTGAAACACCTGGAGCTTATCCAAATCTTACAGCCATTGAAAATCTAGAAATTCATCGCCGATTAATGGGAATACCGGATAAAGCATGCATAGGAAAGGTATTGGAGATGGTCGGTCTTGAGGGGACGGGAAAGAAACGGGTAAAAAACTTTTCTTTGGGAATGAAACAGAGGTTGGGAATAGCTAGGGCGCTTTTGCATAATCCAGAACTATTAATTTTGGACGAGCCTACAAATGGCTTGGATCCTATTGGTATTAAGGAAATGCGACTGTTGATACTTGATCTGGTGCAAAAAACAAATCTCACAGTTATAATATCTTCCCACATTCTGAGTGAGGTTCAACAATTAGCTAATAGAATTGGTATTATACATAAAGGTAAGCTATTGGAAGAAATCGATTATGAATCACTTCAGAAGAAAAACAGGCATTATATAGAAATAAAAGTAGATGACGATAAGAAGTCTATTGTACTAATCGAGAGAAAGTTGAATATTACTGACTATAAAATTGTAGAACCCGGGATAATAAGGGTCTATGAACGGCTTAATGATTGCGGAGCAATTAATAAGACTTTAGTAGATGGTGGAATTGATGTAAGCGGTATATCACTGATGAATAGTACACTTGAAGATTATTTTGTGGAAATGACAGGAGGCTTAATAAATGTATAGAATACTTTATACCGAATTTATGAAAATTAAAAAGTCTAAAATATTGTTATTAATTCCTTTAAGTTCGCTAATTCCACTTCTTCTTATCCTCCTTATATATCTAAGTGATACAGAACAACGTATGGTAGGATGGGAGCATTATTTAGGGCATATTCTATTAACAATGAATAGCTTGACCCCACCAGTATTTATTTTATTTACTGGCTACATATTTTCAAGAGAATATAGTGATAATACAATTGATGCTATGATTACATACCCTATTTCGCGTGTAGGTATATTAGTAAGTAAAATGTTGATAATGGTACCCGTTGTTCTATTAATAATGTTTATTTCTTTTTCTTTTGGATTAGCTTTAGGTAAGTTTTTACTCTATGATAGTCTATCTTTAGTGGTAATTGTTGAGTATGCAAAAATATTCCTTTTTGTATCCATATTACATTTAACACTTGTACCATTAGCAGCGACTGTAAGTATTATTAGCAAAAATATAATTGCTTCTGCTGCAGCCGCATTGGCAGCATTTCTTTTTGCTATTGTATTTCTAAATACAGAATATAATGTTTTCACTCCTTGGTGTGTACCAACTCTGTTTTCATCAAAATGGAGTAATTATCTTACTCAATGGGATTTTAATGTTTCTAATGCATTAATGACACTTGTAATTACCTTTGTTGTTGCACTAGTAATCAACGTAATTTATTTCAGGAAAACAGAGCTTATTGCAAAATAAAGGAGTTCCAAATGCTAGAATTCATAAAATCAAATAGAATAAGAAAAGTATATGTATTATCAATCATTATAATATCTGTCTTATTAGGCTTAAGTATATTTATAACACCCCATGCCAAAGACAGAAATGCTGAATTATCGGATTTTTCTGCCATAAGAGCAAAAGAGCATTTGTTTAATATTTCCCAAAAGCCTCACCCGGTAGGTTCTAAAGAGCATGACGAGGTACGCGATTATTTATGCCAACAGCTGACTAACCTTGGATTAATGCCTGAAATTCAGAAGGGGAATTATACATCAGAAACGAAATTCGGCACAGGGGAAAAAAGCAATGCAGAAAATATTATCGCAAGGATAGAAGGGACGCAAAAAGGGAAAGCTGTGCTTCTCATTGCTCATTATGACAGTGCTAAAGAAGGTCCGGGTGCAGCAGATAATGGGTCATCGGTCGCATGTATTCTTGAGACAGTCAGAGCTTTGAAATCTACAGCGCAATTGAAAAATGACATAATCATACTGTTTTCAGATGCTGAAGAGATAGAATTAAACGGAGCAGGAGGATTTGTTCAATATAACCCATGGTTTAATGACGTGGGTGTTGCTATTAATTTTGAGGCAAAAGGTGGTTCAGGACCGTCTATAATGTTTGAAACCAGCGCTTATAACAGCCGGATAGTAAATGAATATATAAAGGCGGCAGATTTTCCTGTTACATTTTCTTGGCTCAACGAAATATATAAAATAATGCCAAACGATACGGATTTAACAGTGTTTAAAAATGCAGGAATTAAAGGGATAAATTTTGCATTTACTAACAAGCCTTCAGTGTATCATACAGAAGATGACACGATTGGCAATTTGAGTATAAACAGTGTGCAGCATCAGGGGGAAAATGTGCTGAATATGGCCAGGCATTTCGGGAATACTGACTTGAATAGCTTAAATTCCTCTGACAGTGACTCTGTATATTTCACTATTATTCATTCAGTGGTTGTGAGTTATCCATATAATATCGTGTTGCCATTTTCTGCTCTGACAATTGTTTTATATTTCATAATCCTTTTAAATACCATAAAATCAGGAATTGCGAGATTGAAGACTATTCTAAAAAGCTTTCTGAAATTTCTCTTATGTAATATCATTTCTACACTTATCTTATTGATAATTACTATAATAATATCCATAATTGCTCTAGTATTTTCATTTAGAGTAGATAAAGTCGCCATTATGAATTGCTATTTGGTTATCTTGATATTTACCGCATCTATAAGTTATATCACTTTTTCCTTTCGCTTCAATAAAAATTGCACATACATAGAATCTATAATGGGAAGTTTTCTTATTTGGCTTTTTTTAGACGTAATAATGAGCATTTTCATGAAGGGTGTCAGCTACCTCTTTTTCTGGCCGCTCCTCTTGAGCATTGTAGGTGTTTTTATAGTATTGTTGATAAGAAAGAAATCCTTAAGTTTAAAAATACAGTATATTGCAGTATTACTTTTATTGGCACCTTCAATTGCCTTACTATTTCCTATAATATATTTGCTCAATGTAGCGATGTTTGTAGCGGCTTTTCCGATACAAATGCTTTTGATTATGATGACATTAAGTATTTTAGTGCCTTCAATTAGGATGTTTTTGCAGAGTGGGGAGAGTATAAGCAAAACATAAAGACAAATTTTTGTCCAGCTTTTCTTTAAGTACATATTGTGACAAATGAAAATAGCAACTAAGGATAAACCTTAATCGCTTTTTCTGTCTATTATATGTTCTATTTATTTTTTAATCCAGTTCTTAGACCAAGTAAACAAGGTTTCGGACATTTGATGAAAATCAATCAATTCACCATTTTTTAAACCTAAAAAAGTTTCAACAATAACTCGTTCATCTGGAGAAATAATTTCAAGCAAGTCTTTTTGATGGCTAATATAGTTTCCTGTTTGTTTATAGCAGATTGCCTGTATAACAAAAGAAGCAGATTTATATAGTCCTCTCAGAATTTCTTCACTCTTTTCATACAGCATATTATGCACACAGCCATGAAAGATATTACATGCACCAATTTTTATTGCTCTATTAACAGCAACATCGTCAACCAATAACAGCAATTCATCAAGACTTCCCTTTATCGGCTTTGTATCATAATAAAACAGAAAAAGGTCAGAAGGCTCCCAATTCAAAATTTCCTTTTTCCCCGAAAGAAAGCCACAAATCAGTTCCCTATGTGATAAGGTATCTAACATCGTATTATAGGTTTGAATATCCAAAGCAGACAATTCATCAAGTATTACAACAATATCAATATCACTTGTTTCTGTCGCTTCACCGCGACCATAACTTCCCTGTAAACCAACAAACCATATACGATCTCCAAAATTTTCGTTTAATGTCTGCAAAAACTTATTCATCCAAGTAGTAATTTCTATCACTTCAATCACCTCGTCAAATTCAAATTTGTCTATCAATATTATTCACATTTGCCGTTTATTGAATTTGTTATAGCACATAAATATGAAATTTTCCAGTAAAAAAACACGATGGTTTTGTATCAAAACCATCGTGCTATTTTGGCGGAAAGAGAGGGATTCGAACCCTCGGACGGGGTTAACCGTCACACGATTTCCAGTCGTGCGCCTTAGACCAGCTCAGCCATCTTTCCATAAAAATTATGCTTATTAAATTAACCGCTTTTATATTTTACATTACCCCCTATAAGTTGTCAACCCGAAAATAAACATATTGTAGAGCATGAGGGTTTGAGTGCTCGCAGCCCCAACCCAAGATGCTAGAAGGTCAACAGATGCGATTGAAGCAACAGGAATTGACAAGTTCTATATGGACATAAACGCTCCCACTCCACTGACTGAAATAAGAACTGCCTTTATGCAATGTAATCATTATTTTTCGGACATTTACTTTTCATACCTATTTTTGAGCATTTCAGGTACTAAAACCATACTTATTTTATATTCCTGCTATAATAAAATGGTACAAGTTTATTTTTTCTAGCACTAGATTATTTTACCAGGAGGATATAAGTATGGAGGGATTTTTGAAAAAGCTATCTAGGATTGTAGTGTTTGTTACAGTTTTTTCTATGCTTTGCACAACAAATATAAGTGCAACGGCCTCATTAAAGACCCCAAAGCTGCAGAGCTTTGTAACAGGCGCAGTTGAATTTGCGAACAATACTATATCAGTAAGTAACGGTGTTGGGCTGGCAACAGAGTATGACTCAAACAACAAAAATATCAAGTATGGGGGGAATAGCAGAGTAATTCTTATTGACTATGAAAAGGGAACAAAAAAGGTGCTGCCATACCACGGTTTACGTAACCAAGCATCTGACGGTGATGCCACCGGTGGTTTTGTTGAGGGGCTGGCTCTGGTGTATAGAGCGGGTGCAATAAAAACACCTGAAGACGATACAGGGTTCGGCTATACCTTTATTAATTCTGAGGGTAAGGCATTGACTGAACCTAAGTTTTCTTATGCTTCGAGCTTTAATAATGGTCTTGCAGGCGTTAGATACTATGAAGGTAATCAGTGCTATAGTGGGGTTTTGCAAAAGAATGGCAAGATAAAGTTTGCTGTTTTTGGAAGATATAGCATACATGTAGGTAATGACTATGTGAAGTTTTGGGACAATAAGAACAGTTTTTGCTATGACTTTAGTGGTAAAAGAATTTACCTAACTGAGACAGAGATGAGAGAGAGGGACAATGAAAACTATAATGCCAAAGAACGTGATGCATTTTATCAAAAATATGCCAAGTTATACGATAGTGTTGAATACCTAGGTTCCAGTAGATTTTATGTGAATACCAGTGCTGGCAAAAGGGTAGTTAATTCTCAGAATAAAACCATAATTCCTGAGAGCTATATGGTTTTCAATAAATTGATGAATGAAGGGGAGATATACTTCGTTACTCACAATAACGGCCTTTGCAATAAGGATGGGAAGGTCATACTGGCAAAACAGCAGGATGTAATTATCCCTGCTGATGGAGGGTATTTCTTGGGCATCATAGATAATAAATACCAAACGCTGATTGACTCCAACGGTAAAGTGATTGCTACTAGTAATTGGGACCCAATAACAGTGCTCAGCAAAGGTATAGTAACCACTCTATTCAGTTACAACTATGACTCTGAGTACCGACCAAATGGTAAAGCCTATCTTTATACAAATATAGACCTTAGCAAGAAGTCTAGCACAAGTGCGTTAAAAAAGTTATATGCAAATAGGAAATCTCTTAATGATAAGTATAAGCAAGCAGGGGTATATAATTCTGCTAAAAACATTGCGAAAAACAGTACCCAGAGAAATATTGAGATGTTTGGTGTAATGTCAGAATTAAGTTATTATCAGAAATAGATAGGAGACCAACTATGAATAGTCAATAGTAAATATAAATATTTTAAAAGAATTTTAGTTGGATAAAAAGGGTATGGCAAAATAAGCATCCTAGGACGCACTTTGAAAATTAAATATGGAAGACTGGACT
>JAEXOY010000007.1 GCA_023439045.1 Bacillota bacterium
TGGAGATGTTGATGGTGACTATGGGAAGAAAACAACTGCTGCTGTTAAGGCCGTACAAAAGTATTGTGGTCTAGCAGTCACTGGGACTGTTGAGAAAGGTACTACACAAAATACAACTTGGGATAAAATCTATTCATTGATTAACAGTAATGAAAGCACTAAAATAGCCCTAGACCAGCTTTACAAGGAATATCTAAATCCTGCCCAGAGCGTATATATATCTGCAAAAAATAAGCTTGCGGTTGGTGATTATGATACAATATATGCAAGATCCACAAATGCTACTAGCATGAAAATGCTTATTACAGGACCTGAATACTATAAAAGTATAACTTCAGAGGGTAGTACGATAAGCTATAAATTTGAACCCGCACAGTCTGGAACCTACTACATAACTGTTACTGCGAATGAAGGCGGTGCATTGCCACAGACGGAGAAGGTTTGTGTTGAGGTTGGGAAGAAGGAGACGGGTAATGTTACATATCCTACATATACTCAAAATAGTGAGGTATATGGACAATATAGTAAAAAAATTCACTACTCAGCGAACATAACTAACGATATTCATTTTCTTGAGAAAATAATCAAGGATTCTAAGACATACCAAGATGCTATTAAAGAGTATGGATTAGAAAACGTTGAGAGAGAAAATCCATGGCATTTTCTTGAAATTTATTATGGAAGTATGGGATGGTTAGCAATCTTAGATGATGCTCTTACTACTACTGCTGATGAGTATAACGAGGGAAAAATAACCTTTAATGAGATGATAACAGCTAGTAATATTTATAGAGATCTTATAAAATTATCATATGTTGGTAAATTTGCAGCAACTCATACAGAGTCACAAGATATAGATGATGATTTATATCTAAATGCAGACATTAGAACTGCAATTAGTGATGAAGCATATAAGGAGGGAATTACTAGTGGTTTTAGTATGAAGCCTTCTATAGTGGGATATCAAAAGACGCTTGATATATATCGTCAAAGAGAGAATTTTATTACTTTTGCTGTAATAGGCTTAATTTCTGATGGTATTTGGATATTAAATTCAAGGGTAATGAAATATGCTTTACAGGAAAATGCGGGAGTTGCTAGTATACTTGCAAGTAAAACAGCCACAGTAGAGGTAAAGGCGGTGGCTAATGCTATAGAGAAAGATGTTTCGATTGCTTCAAAACTAACACAAGCTGGTGAGAGTCTTGAAAATATTGTATGGAGAGGAACGAGAATTGTAAATGGACAAACTATAGTCGATGATATTGGGGCATTTGGAGAACACATAGCAGAATCTATGCTTCAACAAAACGGATGGAAAAATTTTAAGTACATAAAAAATGGTTCAGATAATGGAATAGATATCGTTGCACAAGCAACAGATGGGCATTGGGGCTTTTTTGAAGTAAAAACATCAAGCACTGGTAGTATTCCAAACTTGTCTCCAAGGCAAGCTAATATGGATGCTTTTGTTAACGACATATTATATAATGCAAAAGAGGGATTGGGTCGTTATCAGAACATTGATTCAGCAACAAAGCAAACAGCAGAATTTTTGTATAATGAGTACAAAAGTAACCCATATAATTTTAGTGGAAATGTAATTGGAGTTGACATTGAGTCTGGTATAATAAGAGTATCAAGCTGGGATAGGTGATAGGTATGAGAGATGAAATTCAAACATTAATAAAGAGTATTAAGAACAAAAACAATCCTTCAATGATAGCTGATGATATATCGCATTTTATCATAGATTCTTTTAGAGCCCGTAAAATCAGCCTTTACGAAGCATACTTAGTAAATATTGAGGTGATTAGGTTTAAGAGATTAGGTTATATTCAGCCAGCTTGGAACGAAAGAGTTCGAATAAGTACATGCCTAACTTTATTAAATCAAAAATTGCTCGCTCATGTATTTGATGATAACATGTGTGCTGAAAAAGCAAAGGAATTAGCACATGAAGCTTTTACCCTGAACAAAGAAAAAAGGCCACACTATATTATGGATAGATATGATGAGTTTTTGCAAGCTAACACAAACATTCAGATATTGCAGGAAATGAAAAACGTTAGACTTAATTATGACAAACTGAGCGATGATGATGGTCCATACCATAATGAAACTTTTCCATACCATTTTTATAGTCCAGAAGAAATTTTGCTAAATGAAGATGAAAAAAGAAAGTATTTAAGTAGCAAGACTATAAGTGATGACATAGAGGAATTAATTATTCAATTAAGTATTTTTGAATTATAAATGTACTTAAATAGCCCCGACTGTAGCAATACAGCTTTGGGGTTTTCTTTTTGTAGTAGTCTTATAAAGCTTTAAATATGGAGTTTTTGTTGATAACAATAGATAAGCAATAAAGCAATACATGTCAATATAAGAATCATTAAGCCAAATAACCGAGTAATACTAATGTGTCTAAGGAGATTTGAGCCATATAATATTTATAGGGCGGGCACGTGAAATATATTCTGTGAATGGTGGCAAATATGGACGGCGGTCTGATGTAATTTACTATGTAGAGAAATACGATATGGAATTGCCAGAAGAATTTATAGAGTATGAATTAAAGATAGTACAATGGAAAAATAGTTACTGCCTAGAGTCTCAGATTTAACATGAGTCAAAAAACAATAGCAAGTTGAGGTAATGAGATGCTTTGCAGTAAATGTCTTGAGGGATACTTACTAAAGTGAAATTGCAGTTGACCTTGCATATTCAAATATTACCTATATATGCGGATTTATATTTGAAGATTTGATATACAAAAAATATCAAGTCGGTTCCGGTATATGCTGTATTTTTAATCTAATAAAATATGCATTTATTACAGCAAATTAGATGCGATCTAATTCTATTATCCAGTCCCCCGCTCCAAATGGGTTTAAATGGTTTTTTACTCCTTGAAAAACACCTTGCTTTTATAAGCACCAAACCTTGAAAGATTAGGTACAAAAGCCTTTCAAGGATTGAATAAAACCTTAAAATTTCTGCAACCTCAACCATGGTAAGGATGAGGTCAAGTGCGATTCAGGTTGAGGGCTCCATGAAGAAAAGTAGAAAATCCAAAAAATCCTTGAAACTAGCTAATATGATAGAGTTCGGGGATTTTTTATTGCCTGTAACAATTTACCTGTTTTTGGATAATAATGATTAAATCTCACCAAATCTCATGCTTTTTTATACAATTTTACGCTAAATGGGTTACTAATGGGTTTGAAATGGGTTTGCGTAAAAGGCCCTGGTACTGTAGCTGTTTAGCCAATAATTAGCATAAAAGCTATAAAAAATAGTTACGATTTATTGCATTTATAATTCTGAAGGACTAGATTGATAATATTCAATGGACTGTAGCTCAACGTTATAACAAATCTTTACGTACTTTTTGTAGTTTACATCTGTTGAGGCATGTACAAGCCATCTACTTACTATTGCAACATGAATTGAGCGACTAAATACTATGTAGAAGCGTATACTTCTAGTGATAACAAGACGTGGACGCTTTCAGGCGCAAGTGATTTTGTGTTTGTAGCCGGTTCTAATACTGCAACGTTAAGTATACCAGTAAATATTTCAAACTATGGAAATATTTACACAAAGGCGGTCGTATACTTTGAAAAAAAAGGAGGGGACAAACTAAAGGAAGTAATTAAAGCAG
>JAEXOY010000008.1 GCA_023439045.1 Bacillota bacterium
CTGCTTTAATTACTTCCTTTAGTTTGTCCCCTCCTTTTTTTTCAAAGTATACGACCGCCTTTGTGTAAATATTTCCATAGTTTGAAATATTTACTGGTATACTTAACGTTGCAGTATTAGAACCGGCAACAAACACAAAATCACTTGCGCCTGAAAGCGTCCACGTCTTGTTATCACTAGAAGTATACGCTTCTACATAGTATTTTCTTTCAACCCCTATATTTTTATTAAAAAGCTGGACCTTACATCTTTCGCTCTCAGTATTTGCATAAAGGGGTGCTGTCTGATAGGGAAGTATTACTGCTGTAATATCCTTGCTATTTGGAGCAGTAATCCTAACCATGTAGCTTCCAGTTTGACTTTTATTATAGTGACGAACCTTAACAAAATATGTCTTGCCTGCAGTAAGTGTAGCACTCATTTCAAAATTGTTATTACCTTCACCAATATCGTCATTTGAAATAATTTTACTGTAGGTGCTATTGTAGGTCACACCATACAAATCCATAGTACCAGTACTAGTAACATAATATGTACCCGTGGCTGGAGCTATAAACTTAAAGTAATCTACATCTCCAGAATAATTAATCACTCCTGAAATACTTGCATCCATTGGTATTGTACCTGCTTGAGAATAGCTATTTCCAAAATCATCTTCGAGTGCCATCGCCGTAACATTTGAGCTGAGAATACTTAATAATAATAATATCGCAATAAACTTTTTAAAAAATCTACTCATATCTGTCTCCTTTTCTTAGTGTCTATCAAAAAATTAACTACGGCTTACCCCATACAAGTGTAGAGCCCACATATGCACTTACTTTATCCCAATCTAGATATTCGTTTTTATTACTGCTATTAAAGGAATAATCATTTGATTGAGTATAATCAGTCCAATTAGTCTTAGCTAATCTAAGGTGTACTTCTACACTTTGACCAGCAGCAAGTATTCCTGAGTCATTGGTAAAGCTTAGTTCAAAATAATAATTGGCATTTGATTCGGGCTGCTCTATTTTCTTAAATTTCCCAGTTATCTTTTCTGCTCCTATATCTGACCAGTCACACCAATAATTTTGGTCATTTTCTCCGTCTATAGTATAGTAATACCTGATTTTAATGTCTGAAAGCTTAATATCCTCTGTACCACTATTACATATCTTAAATCTTGGAGAAATTGTGTTGACTTTGTCTTTGGTACTTGAATTATACATTTGTACTTTCAATGCCATCTCTTTTTTTATTGGATTACTTGTTGAAGGCGTACCCCAAGCAAATCTAGTGCCTATATATGCACTTATTTTGCTCCAATCAACGTATTTATTTTGCTTGCTACTACTAAAGGAATAATCATTTGTTTGAGTGTAATCGGACCAATCTATTTTTGCTATTCTAATATGTACTTCAACACTTTCACCGGGTTTAATTTTACCTGCTTTACTATGAAACCCTAGTTCAAAATAATAATCCTGATCCCCAAGAGGAGTCTCTAATTTTACAAATGAACCTGTTATATTATTAGCTCCAATGTTAGACCAATCACACCAGAAGTTCTGCTTCTTTTCCCCATCGATTGTGTAATAGTATCTTATTTTTATATCCGAAAGGTTAATAGAATCTTTTCCTGTATTAGTTATCTTAAATCTTGGGAAAAGGGTATTATTTTTGTCTTGTATATTTCCATTGTACATCTGCACCTTAATTGATCTAAGCGTAGCATCAGTTATGACAGAAAGTACTGACTGCAATCTTACTATAAATGCACCCTTTTCATCGCAGGTTGGAAGTGAATTTACATATTCCAATGCCAAATTATATTTTAGCTGGGCTACGCTTATCAGTTCGCTGGATGTCATATATACTATTGAATCTTCAACTGCTTTAACATAAATCTCCCCTTGCGCAATGTCAATTTTAAATTTAATTATAGCTATTCTTTCTAAAAGATTTTCTCTTAGGTCGTCAGATAATATCTTATTAGTTATACTAATTGCTTGGGTTATTTTATTTTTTGCATTATCTACCATCGTCTGAGTACCCAAACTTCTAGTGGCATCCTCAGCCTCTAATACTGCTGCTTCAGCAATTGGTATATTTTTATCTAATCGATATGGTCCATATACCATTGTTACTACGTTTCCTGCATTGTCTTCTGCTCTTAGGTGCAAATACCAACTACCATTATTTGTTTGGGTCAATGGCCCCGACAAATAAACCTCCCAATTAGCTGGGGTTTCTTTTCCATTTGACCATTTATATGATGTATATTTAAGCTGTGAGTCTCCGTTATCATCAAATTTAGGAGTAACCGCTATATCTTCATCGCTCCAATCCCTATTTGACTGTTCAACTGATATTGAAGGACTCAAATTATCTATTTCGTACGGTCCATATACCTTTACTGATTGATTGCCGGCAGCATCGATGGCCTTAATATGTATATACCATATACCATCCTTCTCAATACTGATAGAATCTTCCCCTAAATCAATCCAATTACCACTCTGTTCACTTGAATTTGTTATACTAAACTGCTTAAACTCAATTCCAGAATGTATATCTTGTATGTTAGTGATTACCTTTATGGTTTTATTTGTCCATTCGGATGAATTATTATCTACATTAACATCTGGTACTTCCTTGTCTATTTTAAAAGGCCCATACTTATTTACAGTTATGTTGCCAGCTATATCACAAGCCTTTAAAAAAAGGTACCACTCCCCGTTCTCATCAATTGACACAGCTTCACCAGTTATGTTTGTCCATTGCTCAGGAAAATCTATGCTGCTTATAGCATATTGAGTATACTTTAGCCCTGAGTTTCCTTCATCTTTAAATGATATTTTGACGGATGATCCTTCATTTTTCCATTCTGTATTAGAAGGCTCTGCATTTGTGAAAGGTGCAGTTTTATCTATTTTAAATGGTCCATATACGGCTTGGTTCTCATTTCCTGCAAAGTCCTCTGTCTTCAGGTGCAAATACCAAATTCCATTGTCAGATTTTAAAATGACTGAACCTAAATACGTTTGCCATACTCCAGGATTTTTATCGTCCTCACTCCAAGAAAAATATGAATTCTTAATTCCTGAGCCACCATCATCTACAAAATTAGGATTAACTTTAACATCCATATTTGTCCAATCACTATCATTATTATCAATTGAAACTATTGGCAAAATTTTATCTATATTGTATGTTCCAAATCTTTCTATACTTTCATTTCCGGCTATATCTACTACTTTCACAAACAAATACCACGCCCCTGTTTTTTGCTGTGTCAAGCTAGTACTATCTGCTATTTCTGTCCACTCAGATGGCACTGTTGCTTCTGTATTCCAAGCATAGAAGATATTCCTTACCCCAGATAACTCATCCGAAATATTGGGGGTAACAGAGACCGGTTGATTTGTCCATTTATTGCTTGTATTGTCCATTACAACATTAGAAGCAGTTTTATCTAGCTTATACGGCCCAAAGGATTTCGTTATAGTATTTCCAACCTTATCCTCTGCCCTTATTACTAGATACCAGATTCCATCACTTAATTGTGATACTGTCCCATCTGTATAGTCACACCAATTTCCTAGATATTCTGGATTGATTGTCCAGCAATACTTGATGTTTGTTAATCCAGCTTCATCATCAGCAACTATAGGTGTAATACAGATATCCTTATTTGTCCAATCCATTATTTTAATGTTAACCCCGATAGTTGGAGCTGAATTATCAATATTATATTCAAAAACCTCCTGAGCTTGATTTCCTGCTATATCATAGGCACGTATAAAAAGATACCATTTTCCTCCTTGAGCATCTGCCTCGCTTGTATCAAGAGTTTCATTATAACTTGTTGGGGTGGTAGATGATTTGCTTAATGAATATTCCATTCTATCTACCCCAGAAATACCATCTATAAAATAGTCATGACCACGTGTAAAACACGTGGCATGCTCTAGCCCTATAAGGGCATGTTACTAGCTATGTCTAAAGACATATTGAATTGTCCGCCAACCGCGTATTTTTTACGGGCAGACCCTTAAGGGTCT
>JAEXOY010000006.1 GCA_023439045.1 Bacillota bacterium
CTGCTCGCGGGTTTCGGGAGTGCGGGGGCGTTAGCTGAAATCGATAGTCTCTAGTACATAAAAATGAGGATAATAAATAGTATGTTTATTCTTTTAACCCATAGTGTGTATTATAGTGGCAACAAAATGTCAGTGAAACATCAAGGTGATACTATGAATTTGGTACAAAAAATGGAGGGTAGTTATGGATAATGATTACTTGCTTAAGAGATACTCGGAATTATCAGATGAAGAACTCTTACTAATAGTACAAGAAAATTCAAAAGACTATACCGAAGATGCTATTATGATTGCTAAAAGTGTACTTGAAAGAAGAAGTATTTCAACAAAAACATTTGCTGAAAAAGGGACAGGAGATGAAATAGAAGAATTTCAAGTGAATACGATAAGTAATAATACTATTGCTCAAATAATAAAGTCCATAGGTATTATCGTAATAATTATTGGATCAATTATTGGTTTAGCTTTAATGATTAAGTTGTATTTTTTATCAGGATTACTAACAATTATCTCAGTTATAATAATTGGTTTTTTATTTATAGGATTTGGTGAAATGATAAATTTGTTACATCAGATTAATGAAAAGCAAAATAAAAGATAGAAGTGATGGGTGTTTATACGACTTCAGCTAACAATCGCACTCCCGCAAGGGCTGGCGGTAAAGTTGTTGGTATGGTGCCGTCTTTGGCTACAAGTGGTAGATAGTGCTTTTTAGTAGGCATTGTGCAGATTTGTTGGTCGCCAGCCAAACACCGCTCGTAGAGTCGAGGTGTCACTACTGCTCGCGGGTTTCGGGAGTGCGGGGGCGTTAGATGAAACTCTTTTATGAAGTGCATATCAGTTAAAAAGTGTGAACTTAAGATTATTTTTATTAGGTGTCATTAAAAGGAGAGATAATATATGGGAAAAATTCTTCATTCAATACTTGCGGTGTTTCCTACACCGAATATAGAAGAAACCGCTAAGTATTATAACGAGATTATGGGATTTAGAATTGTTAAATATTTAGATGTAAAAGAACCCCACATATGTCTTTACCGTGATAGTGTAGAAATAGTATTGACTAAAGCAAATAGCGAAAAAGTCCACACGAATAGGGAACTCTACGGTTATGGGGAAGATTCTTATTTTATTACGGACAATCAAGAAGCATTACAAAATGAATTTATAAGTAAAGGAGCTAAAATTGTTCGTCCGCTCCACATCACAGATTATAATAATTTGGAATTTATGTTAGAAGATATAGACGGACGGTGGATTGCTTTTGGAATGAAACAAAAATAATGCTTCTGAAAATAATCATAATCAAAAGTTATTTTACTTCATTTTGTTTATTTGATGTGAAAAGACTAAAAAAGGATTGTATAAGATTGGGAACTTCATCTAACAATCGCACTCCCGCAAGGGCTGCCGGTAAAGTTGTTGGTGCGGTGTCGTTTTTGGCTACAAGTGGTAGATAGTGATTTTTAACGAGGATTGTACTAATTATATTCTCGGGAGGTGTGAATTAAAATGATTAAGCCAATTGTAAAATCAGATTTATTATCTTGTCTTGAAGTTTTCCATCGTGGCTATGAAACTGTAGCGATAGAATTTGGTCTAACTGAAGAAAACTGCCCAGATAGAGGACGAGCAAGTATACAATTTGATAAATTAGCATATGAATTTGAAAATGGTGCATTAATGTTTGGATATTTTTTGGAAAACAAAACTATTGGTTTTCTGAGTCTAAAATTTGATGAAAATGCTATCTGTAAGCTGAATGACATAATTATTCTTCCAGAACATAGACATAAAGGATATGGTAAAGAATTGCTTGAGTTTTGTAAAATTAAAGCACTTGAACGTGGCGCTAATAAAATCATTATAGGCATGATTGATGAAAATAACAAACTTAAAAATTGGTACATAATGAACGGTTTTATTAATGTTGGATATAAAAAATATGATAAAGCCCCTTTTACAGTTGGATTTATGGAATGCGCATTGTAAACGAGCTTGTTCACTACATTCGAATAATATGGGATAGATTAAAACCTTTTTATAAAGAGTGGGAGCTTCATCTAACAATCGCACTCCCGCAAGGGCTGGCGATAAAGTTGCTGGTACGGTGCCGTCTTTGGCTACAAGTGGTAGATAGTGCTTTTTAGCAAAGATTGTGCAAATTGTTGGTCGCCAGCCAAACACCGCTCGCAGAGTCGAGGTGTCACTAGCTGCTCGCGGGTTTCGGGAGTGCTGGGCGTTAGGCGAAATACAACAAGAGAGAGGTAGCAAATTGTGAAAAAAGAAAAAAGCTTATCAAAAGCAAAATCCAATTTAATTTTTATTATTATTGGCCTTCAAATTATTTATTCAGCCTATAAATTTATTATTACGGCATCAATTGTAACTTTTAGTTTTGAATTACTATTTAACCCATTAATCATTTTAAATATAACAATATATGGTATTGTTATATACATAAGTATTAGTTTTATACGTCTAAAACCAATAGGATGGTATGGCTGTACAAGTTTATACACCTTTAATTTTTTAAAAGGTATTTTAATTATAATTTCGATAATAACTGTTTCAACTTTTAAAAACACAATATTTCAAAATCTGAAATTGCCTTCATTAACTCTAAATTCAAATATTTTTTTGGAGTTACTTATATTTACTATATCTACGGTTATGCTTTGGTTTATGTACAATAGCGACGTTATTGATGGGATAGAATTTGAAAATAAATCAAAGAAGAAAATAATTGTTAAGTCAGTAATTTTTTCAATACTTATTTTAATAATTATTTGTTTGTTATTGTTCATTTTGGTAAAGTAAAGATACTTATAAGTAGATTTATCAAAAGTAACTTCGCCTAACAATCGCACTCCCGCAAGGGCTGGCGGTAAAGATGTTGGTACGGTGCCGTCTTTAGTTACAAGTGGTAGATAGTGCTTTTTAGCAAGGATAGTGCTAGTTGTTGATCGCACAGCCAGACCTGCTCGCCGTGCCGTGGTGACACATCGGCTCGACAGGCCTCGGGAGTGCGGGGGCGTTCTATGAAATCAGATGTATTTAGCATAGTGCTTCATTTATAAATTTAAAGTGCATATATGTAAAATATGGGAAGTCAAGATTTATAAAAAATTGAGAGGGTAATTTCATGGGATTATTTAAGAAGAAAGAATTAAAACAACAGTTAGACCAAAAAGCAAAATTTCAGTCAATGTTTATGATGCAGTTGTTATTTGAGAAGGCGCCGATAAAACCGAAGATTGAAACAATTAAAGAAGCATTGAAGAAAAAGTTTGGCGAAGTTGATATTGTATCAGCAGATAAGGCATTGACATCTTTTGCTATTAAAAAATATACAGCAACTTTTAAAGAAGGACGCCTGCCTCCGCAAGTATTAATTATGGATGTTCAGGCTTTTAATGGGGATGAGATTAGTCAGTTAGAGAGAAGTCAGTTATGGAATGTTGAAAACGGAAACTCTGTCCTCGAAGAATGCAAATATGTTATCACTATTTCGGACATGATGGCATCTGTTATGGATTATAAAGAACGTTGTGAGTTGTTGATGGATTGGTTGGAAGCGACTTTAGAGATGTTTCCTGAATGTAAAGCAGTCTGGATAAAAACAGCGGGAAATCTTTTCATGACGGAGCAAATTCTTGAACATAATATTCCAAGAGAAGAACGTTTTATTTATTTTTGTGTTAATGTACGATTTTTCAATATCCAAGGAACTAATGATATGTTAGTGGATACCTTGGGATTATATGCAATTGGATTGCCAGATGTTCAGTATCATTTTCATGACATAGAACCTAATGATGTGGTCAATCATGCAAGCAATGTTGCCTCTTATCTATTTGATAATAATGTACCAATAGAAAATGGTCAGACAATTGATGGAATTGTGAATGGTCAGTTAAGTAGAGAGATACAATGGAAGTGTCATTACGAGATGTCGCTAATTCAACCAGAACGTGAAGTAGTAGATATATGCCCAGGCCAACATGCATCGGGAGGAAGAGAATATAGATGATACTACTCCGCAAACTAAATCTTAATACAATTCATAAGATTTGCTGAAACTCGAAAATACTTCACCCGATTCGTAACCTTTATATAGAGTGAAAAAAGATAGGGTATATGAGTTAGTGCAAGTAAATAGGAAAGCAGGCATCTGACTTCATAGAACAATCGCACTCCCGCAAGGGCTGGCGGTAAGGTTGTTGGTGCTGTGCCGTCTTTGGCTACAAGTGGTAGAGAGTGCTTTTTAGCAGGGATAGTGCAGATTGTTGGTCCCCAGCCAAACTCCGCTCGCTGTGTCGTGGTGACACATCAGCTCGCGGGTTTCGGGAGTGCTGGGCGTTATGTGAAATGACTACACATGTAATAATTTGGTTTATTATCCAGATACATATGGTATAATTATTTTGAGACAATTTGAATGGAGGGAATGATATTATGACATGGGATGATGTGAAAAAAGAATACCCAAATAAATTTGTAAAGATTAGGGTCATAAAAGATCATATAAAAGATAATATTCGATTTGTTGAGGAAATGGAAGTCATAAAGAGTTTTTCTGATAACCTAGAGGCTACTAGAGAACTTGTTAGGACAAAAGACGATACCTTAGTTTATCATACTGGTAAAGATAAAATTGAAATAGAGATAAAGCAATTATTTGGTTTTAGAGGTGCTGTATAAGATGAATATACATTACAGAGATGGCTTGATTTTTACTTCAATTACTTTAACTTTTAGAGGAGTTCAAAAAGAGGTAGATAATATTGTAATTGATACTGGTGCATCTGAAACTATTATTTCGCCTGATATTGTTGAAGATATAGGAATTGAGGCAGAACTAGATGATATAGTGAATTCATTTTATGGTATTTGTGGTAGCCTCCATAATTTTTTCTCAAAGCAAGTTCAAAAAGTAAAATTTGGAGAGCTAGAATTAGATGATATTAAAGTGGATTTTGGAGTTATAGACCCTAAAGGCCAAATTAATGGTCTTCTTGGACTTGATTTGTTAATTAGATATGGGATTACAATAAATTTAAAGGAGTTTACAGTAAGCTCAAATTAGAGAACTGTGAATTCCTTTTGTTTTTAAAATTAGTCACTTCGGAGAACAATCGCACTCCCGCAAGGGGTGGCGGTAAAGTTACTGATACAGTGCCGTCTTTGGTTACAAGTGGTAGAGAGTGCTTTTTAGCAGGGAGAGTGCAGATTGGTTTGTTGCCAGCCAAACACCGCTCGCAGAGTCTTTGTGTCACTACTGCTCGCGGGTTTCGGGAGTGCTGGGCGTTATGTGAAATCAGGCCAGAGAAAATTATGTTAAAAATCATATAATTGTAGTAATGCTTTTTCATCAATTTTATATAAGTATGTTATAATAGTATTAAAAGCTAAATAAGAAAGGAATTAAATCAATGTCAAAAGTTGTTGCTTATATAGAAAAGGATTTGGATTCTGGATTATATGTTGCAATTGTGCCTGGAATTCCTGGTGCGCATACTCAAGCAGAAACACTTGATGAGTTACAAGCTAAACTTAAAGAAGTAATTGAGCTATGTTTAGAAGAGATGGACCCCGAAGAAAGGATGCATTTGCCTGAATTTGTTGGTGTTCAGCAAGTCGAAGTTACCGTATGAGTAAACTACAACTAATAGATGCAAAAACAATGGAAAAACTCTTGCAAACCATTGGCTTTACTAAATCTCGACAGAAAGGAAGCCATGTTTTTTATAGGCATACAGATGGAAGAACAACAACGGTACCATTTCATTGTAGTAAAGATCTAGCAAGACCTCTTATTCGCGCCATTCTAAACGAAATAAATATTTCTATCAATGAATACAATAATTTATTAAAAGACCTTTAGAATCTATTTCTTTTCAAAATAAATCTAACTTCACCTAACAATCGCACTCCCGCAAGGGCTGGCGGTAAAGTTATTGGTGTGGTGCCGTCTTTGGCTACAAGTGGTAGATAGTGCTTTTTAGCAAGGATAGTTCAAATTGTTGGTCACCAGCCAAACTCCGCTCGCAGAGCCTTTGTGTCACTAGCTGCTCGCGGGTTTCGGGAGTGCTGGGGCGTTATATGAAACCGTGCCTGAGAATCTATAGGCTTAGAAAAAGAGAGGATTGATACAATGAAAAATAAGAAAATGCTATTAAAACTAAAGGCATTGTTTTTTACGGGGATTATTTCAGCTGCAACCTTAAGAGGATGTACATATGGACCTCCACCTGCCATCGTTGATATTGACAAATCACAACAAGCTTTGTTTCAAAACAGTGATATTAATAAAGTACAAGAATATATTAATTCACTAGGAGTAAAGAATGAAAAAACAGAAAAAATTTAAAACGTTCAATAACAAAATAAATAGTTGGAAGTGGAGAAATGCCAAAGCAATTATGTTTCAATTGCATGAATTGAGTTATTTTTTCTGGGAATGCACATTAAAATGTAACTTAAATTGTCTTCACTGTGGCTCGGATTGTACTAAAGATGAAAAGTGTATTGAACTGCAAAAGGAAAAAGTTATAAAAGTGTTCAATGACATAGCTAATAATTATGCCCCTAAGGAAATCATGATAGCAGTTACAGGAGGAGAACCACTATTAAGAGAAGATTTATTTGATATACTTTCAGAAATATCGAAAATAGGATTTCAGTGGGGAATGGTAACTAATGGAATGTTAGTGGATGAAGATGTTGTTATTAGGTGTAAAGAATTGGGCATGAGAACTGTATCCGTTAGTTTAGATGGATTAGAAGAAACTCATAACTGGTTAAGAAATAATAAGGAATCATACAAACGAGCTATTTGTGCTTTAAAGTTATTTGTGGAGAAAGGAAACTTGAGCATAGTAGAAGCAATTACATGTGTAAACAAGCGAAACATATCTCAATTAGAAGATATATACAAAGAGCTAGAGAACATCGGCATTAATAGGTGGAGATTGATTTCACCATTTCCATTAGGAAGAGCGGAATCAATAACTGAATTGTCAGTTGATAAAAATTTGATATTAAGTATCTTTGAATTTGTAATATCAAAAAGAAAAAATTCTAATAAAATAGAAATAGAATACTCTGAAGAAGGGTATTTGGGATGTGAGTGGGAAAATAAAATAAGAAATGGTAATTTTTATTGTGGGGCAGGAATAAACGTCGGGGGATTACTATGTGATGGCTCTTTTGGTGCATGTCCATCACTTCATAGGCAATGGAATCAAGGACATGTAGATGAGATTTCGTTTTCGGAAGCTTGGGAATCTAGATACAGAAATATGAGGAACAGGGAATGGATGAAAAGCAATGAATGTAAGTCATGTAAAGAATGGAAGGATTGTCAAGGTTCAAGTCTGCATTTATGGGATTGGAATAACGGAAAACAAAAAATATGTCATTTTAAATTAATAAATTCTTAAAATTATGCGGCTTCATATAACAATCGCACTCCCGCAAAGGCTGGCGGTAAAGCTATTGGTGCGGTGCTGTCTTTGGCTACAAGTGGTAGATAGTGCTTTTAAGCATGGATAGTGCAGATTGGTTGAGCGCACAGAGGAGGTTATTAGATAGGAGAATGAACATAAATTCAAGCTTAAAGATTGGAAGAATTAGCAAACTCACAAAAGGTTTGGTATTGGTTTTCGTTAGTATATTTATAATCTATATTCTTATCATTCTTCTTAACTATAGTACTTTATCAACTGTTAAGAAGTTGAATAATCATCCTTTATATGTTATGACTTATAAGGGGGATTATCAATTGGGTATGTCTGTAAAACTACAGGATGTTTTTCTTAGTAGTTTTTTAGATAAAAGCGAGGTTAATGAACAAAACAATTATAGTTTAGCCTGCACTAGCTTCATGTCACCAGATAATAGCAATGGATTTTTATACGGTAGAAATTTGGATTTGCTTGAAGGAGAACATCCAGCATTATTGTTATTTACTAATCCAAGTAAAGGATATGCCTCTGTCTCAATGGTAGAATTGGGAGTATTAGGGTATAATAATAAAGGGATTTTCGGAAGACGTCTTCCAGATATGTGGTATAATAAATCAAAACTGCTATTGTCACCATATGTGCCTAGAGATGGAATGAATGAATATGGATTAGCTGTATCTACACTAAATGTTCCTCATTCAGAAGCACCCAAAGAAAAGGGAAAAGAGACTATTGGAAGATGGACAATAATGAGACTAATGTTGGATTATGCTAAAGATGTTGAAGAAGCAATAGAATTATTAAAAAAATATAATTTATTCACAGGAAGTTCTGGTGTACACTATCTTATATCTGACGCGTCGGGGGATTCAGTTGTAGTTGAATTTTTAGATAATAAAATTATAGTAGTTCAAAAAAATGAAAAATGGCAAGTTGCATCTAATTTTATTCTATCAAAAACTGAGAAGCTAAGACCTGGACTAGATAGATTTGAAAGAGCAAATGAATATCTAGAAGCAACAAGAGGGAAATTTACTAACAATGAAGCTCTAAATCTTTTAAAAACTGTATCTCAGCCTCATACAGTTTGGTCTACAGTATATAACTTAACTACAGGAGAGATAACTGTTTCAACTGGGAGAGACTATAGTAATATTTATAAGTTTAAACTTTCAATGAAGAATGTTAATAAGTAGGAATTTTTACTGATAATAGATTTGAAATTACTTTTTGCTATAGAACTTAAAATATGAGAGAATAGGTATCTATGAGTATAATCATAACTTTTTATTTCGCAATATTTATATTTTAAGAGGATAACGAAACTTTGTTTGAGGCCGCATCATCCGTGATGCTCTTGCTTCGCGGGTCCTCCCACGACGTAGAATAATCCATCTAGCGCAAGGGGCACGGAGGGAAAAGCACGAAGAATGGCTACGCAGAATTATCATGAAGCGTGCATGCCCACAGCTCTTCGCGGATGCGTCGCGTGCTAACGCGGGACATCCCTCTGGAGACCGCTCAGAGCCGTCGCAGATGGGCGACGTTATATGAAAGGTTTTACCCAATATACATAATTAACGTTTTCTCTGATGAACAATTTCATTTGTATATGCTGTCATAGATAGTGCCTTAAAATTTGTGATTTTGCAATATGCATATATTATCAGTTTGGTTTCCCTTCATATGAGGATGACGGAGATAGTCGAAATCAAGCCAAGCCATGATAAATTTAATAGAAGGTTTAGCTTTCAAGTAAATAGGTATAGATATAAAATTCCCCATCATATAACAAATGTCTTTACACTTCGGGCATTTCGCCTCAAAGGTCAGTGATTCGAATGGGTTTGGCGTTTGGAAGTAAAGGTGAAGCTGCTTCTAACGGCTATCACAAAGGGCTTCAGCCAGACCCTTTCGCCGTGTCGTAGTGACACAGCGGTTCAAGGGCCTCGTGAAGGCAGACCGTTATGTGAAATTTGTTTCTTTTTTCTAGTATTCTGTAATTCAAATATATGGTATACTATTGAAAAGGAGAAATAAAATATGCCAGTGATTGCAAGGTTTTATGGTATAGTAAAAAATGTATTTTAACGATCATATGCCTCCACATTTTCATGCTATATATGGTGAATGTGTTGGTATGTTTGACATTAATAGTTTTGAAATGATCGAAGGGGATTTGCCAACAAGAGCAAAAAGACTTGTTTGTGAATGGGCAAGTTTAAATCAAACACATCTTCTTAGCATGTGGGAAAGCAAAGATTTTAGAATACTTCATGGATTGGAGTAGGGGTGATAATATGATTCCCAAAGTAGTTAGTATTGATATTGTAGACCAATATATATTAAATATACGTTTTAGTAATGATGTGGTAAAATTATTTGATGTTGGGAAGTTATTAAGCGATAGTAGGTTTGAAGCGTTAAAGAACAAGGCTTTATTTTATAATGTTCAAGTTGATGCTGGCGGGTATGGAATAAGCTGGAATGATGATATAGATTTAAGTGAATATGAGTTATGGACCAAAGGTACGCCAATAAATTAAGTCGGGATTTTCAATTCTGACTTTTTTATTTGCAAACTTCACATAACAATCGCACTCCCGCAAGGGCTGGTGCTGTTAGACGAAGATTGTACCCTACATAAGAAATCACAGAGGGCTGTAGCCTTTAAGTGCTTCTATGTATGAGAAGAAATAGTTTTGCACCATCCAAACACCGCTCGCAGAGCCTTTGTGTCACTAGCTGCTCGCGGGTTTCGAACTAATAAAATTTATATTTTGGGGAGTGACAAAATGAGTGATTATACAGAGAAAAATAGAATTGCATGGGAATATGATGCCTATAACTTTTGGGTGCGTCAAGCTGGTTTGCCTTCAGAACGAGCAAAACAAGATGTTGAGAACCCTAGAGCAATGTTAAAACGGTATGCAGATTATTTTAACGATGTAACTGGATTGAAAATTGCAAATATTTGTGGCTCGTGTGGTAAGAAAGCTGTACCACTTGCACTTCTTGGTGCAGAGGTTACGGTATTTGATATTTCTGAACAAAATAAACGTTATGCTTGTGAAACTGCAGAGGCTGCCGGTACTAACATTCAATACATTGTCGGAGATGTATTAAATGCAGATATGTCTACATATGAAGGGTATTTTGACATTGTGTTTATGGAGGGCGGCATTTTACATTACTTTCACGATATCAATCAATTCATGGAAGTGATGTATCGTCTCTGCAAAAGTGGCGGTCAAATGATATGCAGTGATTTTCACCCGTTTCAAAAAATTATTGATGTGTTGAAATTAGGAGCTCCGTCCATAAGCTACTTTTCAACAGAAATTGTTGACGGGGAAATGGCACATGCTAAATTTTACGATAATGAAATACAAAGGCAATTTCCAAAGTGTAGTTTGAGGCGATATAATTTAAGCGAAATTATTAATGCCGTTTTATATAGTGGATTTGTTATAAGACGTTTTGATGAGCACCCAGCCTGGACGGATGAGAAAATGCCGGGAGAATTCACAATACTTTCAGATAAAGTATAGTATTCAGTAAACATAAAAGCATTAAAACACTCAAGGCAAGTGAAGCCCTTGAAGAAGCGCTATGTTTTGGGTGGATTGACGGTTCTAAAACCTGAGCCAATTTTAGATGAACAGGTACAAGTGTTTACAGAACTAATAAAAGATAATGAACCAGCATTTACAAATTTTAAATCGATGTCCCCATCAGTTAGAAAAAACTATACAAGGCTATATTTTGATGCTAATGCTGAAGATGCAAAAAAAGAAGGTTAGTGAAAATCATTGGTAGACTTAATCAAAATTTAAAACCAATGTAAGGGAATTGTAGTGCTTATAAAAGATTACAAAGGCAAGGTATGGTGAATTAATGAAATTTGAAAGAAAACTGAAGATTGAAAAATTATATGAAAATACTTATGTCATTACAGACTCGGGAATTAGTATAGGTTCAGTAAATATGTATTTACTAATAGGAGATGAAAGTGCATTACTAATTGATAGTGGTTATGGAGGAATGGATTTACATAATGTAATTGGTAGAGTAACAACAAAGCCAGTTATTTGCGCATGTACTCATGGACATTTAGATCACGCACTAGGAGCTAGTCAATTTGAAAAAGCATATCTTCATAGTAATGACGGCATGATATATCAGCAGCATATATCATATAATTTTATTTATAGCATGGGAATGGACGGAATAATGAATAATTCAAAAATGGGTAAGGGATATGATATAGTTTTGCAAGAGATAGCCACGGCAAAACATAATCCGCTTAAGCCAATAGATGACATACCATTTTTTGAATTAGGAAACAGGAAGGTAAGTTGGATTAGGCTTCCTGGACATACTCAAGGCAGTGTAGCATTCTTTGATGAACAATATAAAACAATATTTGATGGAGATGGTGCACCAAGTGGTGCATGGTTGTTTTTAAAGGAATCTAGTAGTCTCGAAGATTACATTTTAACATTAAACGAATACATAATTTATATAAAAGAAAATGGAATTTTAAAAAGATATGTGGGTCATATGACCAATCCGGTTGACATAGGACAATTAAACCAGCTAGTTAAATGTGCTGAATTTGCACGGGATAATCCTGATAAGGGAAAGAGGATAAACTTAAGTATAGGAGATGTTAGAGAAGTCTTATTAGGAGAAATACTATTATTTTGTAAAATATAAGATTGTGATTTTCTAGAAACCAATCGCACTCCCGCAAGGGCTGGCGGTAAGGTTGTTGGTACGGTGCCGTCATTGGCTACAAGTGGTAGATAGTGTTATTTAGCCAGGACAGTGCAGATTTGTTGTTCGCACAGCCAAACTCCGCTCCCCGTGTCGTGGTGACACATCGGTTCAGGGGTTTCGGGAGTGCAGGGCGTTAGATGAAATCGGAGTACATCAGTGAGTTGTATATTATAATTATTTTTGCTAGAAAACTAAAAACTCGTTAGAAGTGAGGATGTATGGGAAAGCTTAAAAAAATATATATTTTTTTAATTGTTTTTGTGTCAATACAGATTATGAACTTGCTATTAAATAAAATCAGTAGCCATTTATATGATTTATTTAGTACAAACAATTCTGTAAAGAGTGTAGTAATTGCTACAATTTCAGAATTAATACAATTATCCTTGGCAATTTTTATTTTTAAAATAGTATATAGAGAAAATATTAGTAAGTTAGGGATTAACTTAAAAAACATAAAGTTAAGTTTGAAAATATTTTTTTTATTTACAATAATATGGATACTTTTGACATTTACCTTTCTTATAGCTACTTATATTTTCAACAAATCTTTATGGTACAACTATTTACATACTCCATTACCAAGCAAAGAATATATATTAGCTTATTTAGGGTTTGCGGCAATATTTCCAGGGATAGGTGAAGAAACACTATTTAGAGGACTTTTAATATTTATTTTTTTAAGAGCTGGATTTAAAGGCTCTATCAAAATAAAAAAAATAAATATATCATATGTCGCTATTTTAACAGCAATTATATTTACATTTGCCCATGTATATTATAAGATTTATCCATTTGAGATATTGCATATAAATTATATTCAACTATTAATGGCATTTTCATGTGGTATATATTATGCAGTTGTATATGAGAAGACAGAAAGCTTATTATGCACAATATTGTCACATAATTATGCAAATTTAATTACTTCATTATTGGGATATGCATTATCTATTTTGGGAAGTGGAATAGTGAATTAGAAAGCTTTTATAACCGAATTCAGCTAACAAATGCCTTAACGCCCAGGTCTTCCGCCAACAAGTGAAGAGGTCAACTGGTGTTAAGAAGGAAGTGCATATAGAGATATTTCTATTGGTTATAGCATATGGCTACAGCCAAGCCCCTTCGCAGTGTCGAGGTGTCACTAGCTGCTCGCGGGTTTCGGGAGTGCGGAGCGTTAGCTGAAATTCTTTATTATCTTTAGCAATATATTGAAATATGTTATTATAAAAGAAACAATCTTGTGAAATAGGGCAAAAAAATGAATGGGAAGAAGTACGTAAATTATATTCAAATCAATTCGTTAAGCTTGAAATATTAAGATCTCATATTGAAGAAAATACTGAGATATGGCGGAAAAGCTAAGACTATTAAAACATAGTTATTGATACAGGTGCATCACAAACATTGATCTCTCAAGACTTGGTTGATGATATTGGGATAAAAAGTTAGTGGAGATGATGAGATAATTACATCATATGGCATTGGTGGAAAAGAACATGTTTTTGTAAAACAGTTCAAAATATTCGAGTTGGTCACTTCATTGCAGAAAATATTCCTATTGATTTCACAAATTTCCCATATACAGATATAAACGATTTGCTAGGCTTAGATATTTTATTAGAAGCAGGCTTTATTATTGACTTAAAGAGCCTAAATATGGATTAAGAACTTCATCTAACAATCGCACTCCCGCAAGGACTGGAGGCAAAGCTATTGGTACGGTGCTGTCTTTGGCTATAAGTGGAAGATAGTGCTTTTTAGCGGTGATAGTGCAGATTTGTTGGTCGCACAGCCAAACGCGGCTCGCAGAGTCGAGGTGTCACTACTGCTCGCGGTTTTCGGGAGTGGGAGGCGTAATTAAAGAAAGGTTATTGAACTACATGCAATCATTAATGAAAAGGAGTGATGATATATGGAATTCAGAGAAATGAGAATTAATGATGTTGAGCAAGTAGCATATTTACATAATGAGCTTGCTTATTATATTCAAAAAGAGACAAAAGACGAGTACTGGGATTTTGGAGAATTAACAATTGATGACGTAGGTAAATATCTTGAAGAATTCATCAATAATGAAGAAAGAAAAGTTATTGTAACAGAAGAAAATGGCAGAATTGTTGGCTTTATTGCGGGGGAGATCGTGAAGTGTCATTTGCCTATTTCAAGTATTCTTAAAGTTGGCTACATAGCAGGAGCTTATGTTCTTCCCCAATATAGAGGGAAAGGTATATTGAATAATTTAGAAAGAGAAATTGTAATGTTCTTTAAAGCATTTGGACTAAAATATGTTGAATTGAACTTTATATCAAAAAACCAAATTGCAAGAAAGAGTTGGGAAGCTCTTGGCTATAAGGTTTTTAGGGAACAGGCACGTAAGCAAATATGAAGGCTAACCCCCAAAGTATTATTGGTGGAGTTCTAAAGTAAAAAACTTTGTCAGCTGGCTGGCGTTCCTTGGGAAAAACCAAAACCTTAAGAAGATTTATATTGAGTCTTAATAATAAAGTTATGGTATATACTACTTGCACATGGTAAAATATTGAATAAATGAATATTTCTGATTGCATTAAAAGATAATCTTATTACATTATTTTAGCAGCTTAAAAACCTTTATTGATTAAAGGCAGAAGAAATGAAAGTGAGGAGTATGAAAATTAATTTATTAACCTATTAATAATAGTATCTTCAATCACATTAGTAGTTGGATGCACTATCAGGAGTGAAGCTGGTAAAGCTATTGGATATAATAATATTCCAATTTATATACGCGGTGCGTTATATGACCAAAACTACATAATTGATAAGCTTGCATATGGTATTGCAATAGAGCAGTATAAAAATGGTGAAATATCAAAAGCTGACGTTGAAAAGTGTTTAAATGAGTATAGAAAACAAAAACTTTTATATGAGGATTTATAAATAATACTTGGTTTGCGGATTAGGATTTTGGAGTTAATAACACCTTATTTAAGATAATTAATATAGTAATGTATTAAAAGGGAGGAGGATAAATTTATATGTCACTTAGTAATTCTAGATTTGTAAGAGTGAGTAACTCCGATTGTGTAGGCTCTTATAAAATATTTTCACGTTCGGATGTACAGAGTTATAGATTAGATGATTATCAATTTGAAATTGGAGATTTTTTTGCTAGAATTTGGAGCTTTTTTGGAAAACCTGATTTTGTTAGTTATGAAGGTTTTGAATATACTTTTAAAGATATTGAAAATGGGATTGTGTTTTCTGCATACTCTGGCGCCAGTGGACCTTCTTATGGTGGCCGTTGTGAAAATGAGCAATTATATAAAGACTCAATTCAGGCGTTTGAGAAATTACTAGAAGGAGCACAGTTAGTTGATTGTAAAGTTAAATTTTTCACTGATTTTGGAATATTAATTACAGGTGCAAAAGATGGAGATATTTTTATTGACTTCAAACAGCTAAATACTTTTACATATATATTTTTATCAATACTTAATATTGCAAGAGTTATGATTACTTTTCTTATTTATAGAATTTTCAAATAACTTAATAAATAAAAAATGCTAGCACTATCCTTCATATAACAATCGCAATCCCGCAAGGGCTAGCGGTAAAGATGCTGATACGGTGCTGTCTTTGGCTGCAAGTGGTAGATATTGATTTTTTAGCGAGGATAGTGCAAGTTGTTGGTCGCAAAGCCAAACACCGCTCGCAGAGCCTTTGTGTCACTATCTGCTGGTGGATTTCGGGAGTGCTGGGCGTTAGCTGAAATACGGAAAAGGAGTAAAATCATGAAAACAATATATGAGTCTAAAGTCTATAAAGAAACGAAGCAATCTTCAATTTATGCTGATATTTATTACTATGGAAGTCAAACTCCAGTTGTTATCTACATTCATAGTGGAGCGCTTATATTTGGTACTAGAAAGATGTTGCCAATTGAACAGGTAGAGATATATAGGAATGCTGGATTTAGCGTAATAAGTATTGATTACCGTCTCGCTCCGGAAACGAGGTTTGAGTTAATTATAGAGGACATAGAAGATGCCTTATATTGGGTTAGAAATACTGCATCAAAGATGTACGATTTCAACACGAATAAACTTGCTGTTATTGGTAGTTCAGCTGGAGCTTACCTTAGTTTGTTATGCGGGACAAAGGAATATAGACCTAATGCAATTGTTTCCTTTTACGGTTACGGTGATATTTTAGGCAAATGGTATTCTGAGCCAAGTGAATTCTACTGCGAACGACCGATTGTTAATCTTGCAGAGGCTAAACGGTCTCTTAGTGATTCTGAGGTGTCAGATGGCTCATGGGAAAGGTTTAATTACTACCTATGGTGCCGACAGCATGGAACTTGGGTTGAGACGGTGACTGGATTAGATCGAGAAAGAGATAGTGAGTTATTAAGAATGTATAACCCAATTGATAATATTACTAAGGAATATCCTCCAACACTCTTTTTGCATGGAGACAAAGATACAGATGTACCTTACGAGCAATCTTTAATGATGTATCGAGCATTGCGTAAATTGGGCATTAAAACAGATTTAGTTACAATAAATGGCGCAGATCATGTATTTGATCAAAACATTAATAATGAACAGGTAAAAAGAGCATTTGAGAAAACAATATGCTTCCTGAAAGAACATTTGTGTGAGTAGATCGAAGAAGCTCCGTACTTCATCTAACACCACATTTACGCATCGAGGACAAAACCTCGGTCTGCCCGAGCTAAGGGTTAAAGGCAAAAGCTAAAAGACTTAGAGGTTATATATAGGGAGCACCAGACAATGCCAAATGAGTAAAACCCATCACATAACAATCGCACTCCCGCAGGGGGCTTCCGCCAATAAGAGGGTGCTGTTATTTAGAGATTACCAAGGCATAGAGAAACCTTTGTCACTGGTTGGTGCTGTATGGCAACATCAAAGTTTCGCTCGCAGAGCCTTTGTGTCACTAGCTGCTCGCGGGTTTCGGGGTGCTGGGGCGTTATGTGAAAGCCCTGCTCTGTAGCTAGATTATAGTACCGAAAAATCAAATATGCGATATAAAAATAAAATTATTTATATAGTTAGGAGTTGAGAACAACTTATGCAAGAACTTATGAATATAACATTTTCATCTTTTATTCAACTAATAGTTTTTTCAATAATACCTTTTGTTTGGTGGCTATTCACAGCAAGGAAAATCTCTTTTTTTAAATGGTTAGGACTAAAAAAACCAATCTTTAATATTTCGGTAATCAAATTAGTAATTTTGATATTGGCTATTGCCAGTTTGTATACCGCTTTAATGGCATATATTATGAATAACATAATGCCTTCAACACAGACGGCCACTTCACAGTTTTCTGAAAAAGGAATTGGTGCGTTACCACTAATATTAATTTATGCAGTTATACAAACAAGTTTATCAGAGGAAATTTTTTTTAGAGGATTTCTTGGTAAAAGATTTAACCACAAATTTGGTTTTAAAATTGGAAATGTAATACAAGCAATTAGTTTTGGACTTTTACATGGAATACCTTTTGGAATTGTAACTGAGAATATTTTTGTATTAGTATTGCTAGTTCTTTTTCCAGGTATAATTGGATGGTTTCAAGGATGGATGAATGAAAAGTGCTCTTCAGGTTCGATTCTGCCAAGCTGGGGACTTCATGCCATGATGAATATACTATCAGGATTGGGTGCAGCTCTTCTGTAAAGAAGTACAACAAAAGATATATAGAGTAATTGTGAGGTTAAGTTATTTATGAAAAAAGGACTTAAAATTTGCAAAAAAGTTATTTTAATTTTGTTAGTAATTATAGTTTTGATTATTGTGGGGCTTATTATTAATAATAGGATATATTACATAAAATACAGTTCAAACGATATAGGTTCAGATACACTTACAAAGGACGAAATTAATACGGTTAAGGACATATATACTTGGATTAGTGAGAACGGAAATAAGGTATTTGATGGATTTGACGATTCAATAGAGTTGATAATATTTAATCGAAGTTATGAATTTCTATTTGCTAAAAATCAATACGGTAATTGGGATTATGTCTCTTCGGGTTTTGGCGGAAAAAATATTTATAGAAGAAAAGCAGATAATCCGCAGGCTTTCGCAGTAAAAATAGATAACAAATGGGTAGGATCTTTTAATACGCATAATTTTTTTAATGTTTCACTTCTCGAGCAAATTCCTCTAATTATTCCGCCACAGTTATTTAATTATGATAAAATTGGTTATAGGAGCATTGTTGTCCATGAAATGCTCCATGCATACCAAGGAATATGTGATTATGATAGAGTTGATAAGGCAGAACATCTTAAAAATATTTGCGGTAATAAAAATCAAGATGGTTTATTCAATAGTTATATTGAAGAAGAAGCAAAAATACTTGAAGAAGCTATCAAGTCAAATAACCCTAGTGTATATGAACTAGTACAGAAATTTGTTGAAGTAAGAGATAAACGTTATGAAGAGTGTGGATTAAGCCAGATAGAAATTTCTAATGAACAGGAATTTGAATGGCTTGAGGGCTGTGCAAGATATGCAGAATATATCGCGTCTGAGGGTTCAAGCTCTAGTATCTCTAAGGAACTAGGAAATATATTTGAAAAAGTCAAAATTCAAGACGATGATAGATATTACACCCTTGGAATGGCGCAAATCCTATTAATCAAAAAGTTAAATATTAGTAACTGGCAACAGAAAATACTTTATAAGGGATATACACCAGAGCAATTAATTAGGGAATATATTGCAAAATAGAAATTAATCAAATGCACTTTATTTTGTGTTTTTTTAATTATTTAGCGAAGAGACTACGGATGGAGATTGATAAAATGGGACTAATTAGTAAAAAAAATAAAGCTGGACAAGATGATAATTATAAACTATTGTCCATTTGGCTTGATAATATTTTACAGCAAGAACTGCCTGAAGGTATAGCTGCTTTTAATATCAATTTATATGAAGGCTCGGACGCTACTTATGATTTACAGCTGATAGGGTCAGATGAGTTTGATGATGATGACGGAGACTGGGCTTGTACAGATTATTTTTCAAGTGGAGAAGATATTTGCTATATCAAAAGAACACAAGATATTCAAGGTTGGGAGAAAGGTCTAGACTATATTACAAAATTAGTAGAACAGTATCTAAATGAAGGAAGAAATGCTCACATACTCAAGAATGCTAATGCGGTAGGGATTGGATTTGTAGATGGAGATATTGATATTATCTATCATGCAAAATAAGACTAATATTTTTTTAGTAAGAATAAAAGTTTGGATTAAATTAGTTTGGTCTAAGGAATAAGAGAGTTAGCACCTGACTTCATAGAACAAGTGCACTCCCGCAAGGGCTGGCGGTAAAATTATGGGTACAGTGCCGTATTTGGTTACAAGTGGTAAAGAGTGCTTATTAGCAGGGATTGTCACTCCGCTCTCAGGGTCGAACTGTCACTAGCAGCTCGCGGGTTTCGGGTAATGCGGGGGCGTTAGATGACACTCCTTTATCGAAGTGCATATTAGTCATATATTGTGAAGTAAATATTATTTTATATTAGCCGAACGAGGTGAAAAAATGAAAATTGTACTTATAAATGGGACACCGGTTCACGGTGTTACATATCATATGAAAGAGTTATTCTTAGGACAGATTAAAGGTAATAATGAAATTATTGAGTTTTATCCAAAGGATATGCCACAGTTTTGTGTAGGCTGTAAAAACTGTTTTTTAAATGGCGAAGAAAAATGCCCCCATTATTTAGGTGTGAATGCTATTTGGACTTCTATACTCGATGCGGATTTATTGGTTTTTGCTTATCCTGTATATGCTCTTCGTGCCCCTGCCTCTATAAAATCATTGCTTGACCACTTTTGTGTGCACTGGATGGTACATCGCCCTAACCCTCGTATTTTTGAAAAGACAGCAGTTATCATCACAAACAGCGTTGGGGCACCTAATGGCTCTGCACAAAAGGACGTTAGAACAAGTCTATCTTGGATGGGTGTTTCGAGAATATATACCTGCGGTGCTGGAATGATGGGCGATATTTTTGTAGATAAAATGACAGAAAAGCATAAAAAAATGCTCTCAAGGAAGATGTGCAAGCTTGCTTCCAAAGTCTCCGATGTAAAACCAAACAGACGAAAAAGCTTAAAAGTAAGTATGCTTTTTTCTATGTGCAAGTTTCAACATAAAATGGTACTAAAATCTGAGACACGACCATCTCTTGATAATCAGCATTATATTGATAATGGCTGGATAAAGTTATAATTCAACCAAATAAGTGAGCATATTCGGTAGTGCTGGGGCGTTATATGAAAGGTTTTTACCCCATATACATGATTGACGTTTTCTCTGATTAACAATTTAGTAAAAAACCTTTGTCAGCTCGCAGTCGCTCCCTGAGAAAAACCAATAACCTTAAGAAGATCTATATTGAGTCTTATAAATAAAGTTATGGTATATACTACCCTTGCATGGTAAAATATTGTATAAATGAATATTTCTGATATATTAAAAGACAATCTTAGTACATTATTTTAGTAGGGTTAGTGTACTTGTTGGTCGCCAGCCAAACATCGCTCGCGGAGCCTTTGTATCACTAGTTGCTCGCAGGTTTTAGGAGTGCCGGATGCTATATGAAATGCTAGGAATATACAACATTTATTTGGAGATTAATATGAAGAGGTTTTTAAAATATTTTAGTATTCTTTTAGCTTGTACATGCTTATCACAAGCATTGTTTTATTATATCTTTGATGATCTTATAAGCAGAATTATTCTGCCAGTAACTATAGTAAACCTGTCATTAAGAATATTGCTTTCATTTAGCTTATTTGTTCTTGTTTGCTTTGTTATAGATAAAAACATTAACAATATGTTTATTGATATTTTAGCTTTTTTGTATTTATGTGTTGTATTGATGTTATCAACTATAAGAGGATATTCCAGTTGTGGGGTAAATATTAATCCATTAACTATTTTAGATGATTTTAAAAGCTACTTCACACATACATTGCTAATTTTAATATGTAATTTATTGATTTATATGCCACTTGGAATGTACCTAAGGCGGAGACTTAAGATTAATGATAAGAATATTTTATTGATATTTTTAGCATATATTTTTAGTTTAGAGATTATTCAGACCACTTTGCATGTAGGTATATTTGACATTAATGATATTATCACAAATGCTGTAGGCTTTTACGTTGGAGTAGTTCTGTTTAATATTAAAAAATATATGGAGAACGCAGATAACTCTTAGTATAGCAGCTTAGTGTTTGAAAATACAAAGTAAGGATTACTTACTATGCTTGGAGTGAATACTAAAATTTTATTTCGGTTTCTATTTGTAAATAAAAACGAAAACCTTTATATAAAAGTGTGAGCTTCATCTATCAAAATTTGTTAAGCTAAAATTATATATTCTTGATGTATTAAGGGGGACTCAATGAAAAGTAAATTTCTAAGCGTAAAGTGGTTAATAATAATGAATACTGGTCTAATTCTATTATCCTCGATTTTTGCGATTATTGTTCATGCATTAATGCCCGCTTCTGTTGATATTACTAATTTTGATAGTATTCTTGTTAAATGGTTTGGGTTTCCTGCTGTAGCAACCTTTTATTTTATAATATTATTTACACAGTGTGCATTAGCAGTAAGATTTATAGGAGTTAGAGCTGATGTTCCGAAATTCCAAATTGGAATTAGATTTGGAATATCCTTCGCAATGATTTATATATTAGGTATGCAGGAGGTAGTGATCGAAGGATCTCCTTTTTCAACTTGGGGACTGGATTTTGTAAAGTATCAGTTTATCAATGGAATAGGAGATGGAATCCCTGCAGTATTATTATGTTTTGCTATTGTTTATTTTACATTGAGCAAAAGAGAAAAAAGTAAACCAATTCATAAATTGGCATTTACGGATTGCCTTAAAGCCATTGCAATTTTTGCTATTTCTATTTTTACAGAGAGAGCGATTGGATATCAAGTTGGGCTAATAACGAGTGATATAGGTGCATTTCCTGTTCAGTGCTATATATGGACAGGTTTGTTTGGAATACTGATTGGTTACATATATGTTCTTTTATATCCCATGTTTGTTTTGAATAGAAATAAGACATTAAGCTTCATAGTAACTATTGGATTGAATTGGATGATTTTCAATATTTTCATAGGGCTAATAATGAAAGGCGCTATGCCTCAAATGGTTATTCGAAGTGGATTAGATATTGTAATGATGTTTGTAGCGTCAATAGTTGTAGACAAATATATCTTTAAAATACGATAAAATACTTTTTATTATTACGCTTGAAAGGGAAATGAGCATGAGCAAAACTGTTAAAGCATGGGATTGGGATAAAAATAATGATGATATTTGGTTTTCGCCATGTGAAGAATCATATTATTTACTTAACAGATGGAAAGAAAAAGGTTTTAATAAATTTTTAGATTTAGGGTGTGGACGAGGTAGGCACTCCATTCAGTTTGCTAAAGATGGCTTTGATGTTACAGCTATTGATCTTTCAGAGGTTGCTGTAAGTGGACTAAACGATTGGTCTTTGAGAGAAACATTAAGCATAACTGCGAAAGTAGGAAATATGATGTGCCTGCCGATTGAGGAAGATTCATTTGATTGTTTGCTAGCATATCATGTTATTTCACATACTGACAGCATAGGAATTAATCAGGTTATTGCTGAATTGCATAGAGTACTTAAACCAGGAGGAGAATTCTTTATTTCTTTTTGTTCAAAGAATGCTTGGAGTTTTAGAGATGCTGGTTTTCCAAAATTAGATGACAATACAATTATAAAGATAGAAGATGGGGCAGAAAATGATGTTCCTCACTTTTATGCTGATGACATTACTATAAAGCACCTACTTAAGGGGTTTAAAATGATTACTGTACGACAGGTTCAAGATGTAATATTGCAAGGAAGTGATTATGTTTCTTGGCATTACTTTGTACTGGGTCAAAAGGAATAAATTTTACATTTCAGATAACAATATGGGAGGTATAAAATGAAAAATATAATTGTTTCGGGTGCCAATCAGGGCATTGGATATTACATGGTGGAAGAACTGCTTAACAATGGCTATAATGTGACTGTATTAGATATAGAGATTAATAACATTAAAGCATTGTCGGGCAATGTTTTGCCTTTGGTTTGTGATATAAGTGATTTGAAATGTGTAAAGGCGAGCGTTGAAAAGAGTATAGAGAAATACGGGTCGGTTGATTGCGCTATACATAACGCTTGTTTGTGTACTTTCAATTCATTGGAATTTACAAATAATGAAATCTATCATAATGTTTTTGAAGTGAATTATTTTGGTGCACTAAACCTATCAAGAGCTGTTTTGCCATATATGAAAGAAAAAAAGAGTGGTAAAGTTATTTTTACAAGTTCGGGTGTTGGTGTTATGGGTTTTGTAAATATAAGTCCTTACGCCTCCACTAAAGGAGCAATCGAATCCCTTGCAAAATGCTTAAATATAGAATGTGCAGACAATGACATCAGCTTTCATATTTTTCACCCTCCTCTTACAAATACAAAATCTTCAAGTCCTCTTCCTGTTCCTAAAGAATTTATGTCTGATCCCAAAATTGTTGGTGTAGGTTTGGCAAATAAAATCAATAAAAAGTCGTATATCATTTGTCACAGCTTTGGACAGAAAGTACTGACAATGCTTTGTTATCTGTTTCCATTAAGGATGGGTAAACTTATGAGCAAAATGACTAATGCATGCCAGAAACAAACAAAATGAGCATATGCTTCTTAAGAACTTTATCGGAGAAAAAGCAATGCTTGATAATTTTGATAACCTTGATTAGGATATGAAAGAGCATTTTATGACTATTTGCAGAACTCGCAATGGTTGCCTGGTTGTACAAAAGGTGGTAAAAACAAGGTTTTTACAGTTATAATTGATTATAATGGAAATGTTTCTGAGATATGCCCGATGTTCCCAAATCATTGATGGGAAACAATAGACAAGGCTTTGATTGACCGTTTGATTAGATATCACGATTTACAAGAAAAATATGCAAAATGATTATGTGTAAAAGCCTTTATTAGTTCTTCTTGGGTACTCTTATAAATAAAGGTATGGTATATACTGCTTGTGCATGGTAAAATATTGCAAATATGAACAATTATGATTATAAAGAAATAAAGGGGGCTGATAATTATGAGAGATAAAGCAAAAATATTATGGTTTGAGCCAGCTATATTTCTTTTTTTCGGATTATTTCACACTCATAGAATTTGGGCACTTGTAGATAGAAATAAATATTCTGATTTTTGGCTAAACATTATGAATAACCGTGGAGTACAAAATACAGCGCGCCTTCCGTGGTGTGATATTTAAAAGATTTTAATCATGTTTGTTAAATTTTTTATAGAATAGAAAGCAAAAATTGAGGTGTTACCTACATGTACAATGAAATACTTAAAATAGGTCCCATAACAATACGTGGATATGGCTTGATGATATCCATTGGAGTATTATGTGCATTGTTTGTATTGCTTAAACGTGCAAAGAAAAAGGGATTTAAAGAGGAGACTATATATACCTTGGGGTTCATTGTTCTTTTATCTGGAATTATTGGAGCAAAGCTTCTTTATATATTAGTTGAGATAAAGACAGTTCTTAATTATCCTTTGCAAATTTTATCCGGAAACGGATTTGTAGTATACGGAGGTATCATTGGTGGCTTGTTAATGGGAATGGTTTATTGTAAATTAAAGAAGTTAGATTTTCTGCAATTATTTGATTTAACGATGCCGTCAGTAGCATTAGCCCAGGGATTTGGACGAATTGGTTGTTTTCTCGCAGGATGCTGTTATGGGTTTGAAACAGATTCCGCTATAGGTATTGTATTTCACAATTCATCAGTTGCACCTAATAATGTAAAGCTGATACCAACACAGTTATTTTCAAGCGCAGGGGATTTTCTGATTGCTACCTTTTTGATATTGTACGCAAAGAATGTAAGAAGAAAAGGGGAAATTGGTGCTTTATACCTTATTCTTTACAGCATTGGAAGATTTATAATCGAATTCTTTAGAAATGATTATAGGGGAAGTATCGGAATTATATCAACTTCGCAGTTTATATCACTTGTGATTTTTGTAATTGGTATTGCAATGTTTATAAAAGTTAAAGCTCCTTTGGTTAACAAGGAGAATGGGTAGCTGTAGCAAGCGCCAAACTCCTTCGTTTATTCACTTATAATGTAAATAAATAATACTCGTCTCTCGCTTGTAAAAAAAGGAGATATTCTTGGGTACTTTCAGAAAGAAAGTTATGGTATATACTGTTTTTATATGGTAAAATATTGAATAAATGAATATTTCTGATTGCTTTAAGAAAGAAACCCAAAAAAGAAACTTGCTACATTATTTTTAGTAGTATTAAAACCTTATTTGTAGTTGTTTTGCTATGTATTTTTCTAAAAAGCGAAAGAATATTAGCATAAAAGAATAGTGAAGATTGTTTAATATTGTATTACATAAATAAATAAAAATATAATAGAAATGTGAGGAAAGAATTATGGCTAAAGCAGTTTTGGTTATCGACATGCAGAATATTTGTGTAGGAGATGCCCATGCAAAATTTTTTAAGTATAACAATAAGGAGCTTATTGCTGCTGTAAATAAGGTAATTAAAGATAATGAAGGAAATGCGATTTGTTACATATTAAATATTATGAAAGATAATTTAATTAATAGGCTTGCACCTTTTAAGGCATTTGAAGGTAGTGAAAATGCTAAATTAGTGAATAGCATAGAAGTAGTATCTGATTATTTTTTTAAAAAGTATAAGGGCGATGCATTTTCTAATCCTAAGTTGAAAGAAAAGTTAGACGAATTAAATATTGATGAAATAGAGGTAATTGGTATTGATGGTGGAGGCTGTGTGGCGTTAACAGCATTGGGCGCGATTAAGGCAGGATATAAAGTTACTATTAATACAAATGCAATAGGTACTATGTTTAACAAACGTGCAAGTAAGTATAATGAGGAATTAAAGAAACTAGGAGCAAAATTTATATAAAAGAAGTGCTACGATGGTCCGTTTCAGTGGCGTCGGGTGATGTGCATGTTGGGGTGTAGGTATGCTAAAAACAAAACGGCTTGAACTAGTTGGGTTTGATGGTAAATATGCAAAAGATTTATATGAACTTTGGGGGGATTTTGAAGTAATAAAATTTACATACATACCTTTACTAACCACTATTGATGAATGTATTGATTTAATCAAACATCAAGTTAAACGGACAGACATAGATTTTATGGACCGTTTTGTTATTCTGCTAAATAATAGGGCTATAGGTACAGCTGGTTGCATATGTAAGGATAAAGTAAATTCTATTTTTGGGCTTTATTATCAGATATCTAGAGTTAACTGGGGTTGTGGTTATGCAACTGAGGCTGCAAGTGCAATAATGCAATATGTATTAAATAAATATCCCAAAGCAATTTTCCAAGCAGAAGCAGTATCCCAAAATGTAGCAAGTACAGCTGTGTTGATGAAATTTGGATTTAAGCAAACACATATAGAGAAAAATGGATTTAGCCGAAACAATTATGAGCTTGACTTAATACATTATTCAAAAGATTAATAGCATAAACAGAGCATAGTCATTGGAGGAATAAGACTTATTAACTTTTAGCAAGGATTAGTCAATCCACTTTAATGATGTAATAAGTGACTTTGAGATTAAGGAGAAACAAAGCGATTAACTTTAATAGAGATATATTAGACGATTGTCATCCGAAAAATAATCAAAATTAGTGTTTAGTCTATTGGGTCCAGCTCTGAAAGTCAGACATGCGAGACGTTATGCAGGTAATTTAAGGAAGTATGGTGATGGGAAGTGAGAAAGTATATTTCATTAATCATTATAGTGGTCTTTACGGTTTTAATATTTAGTAGTGGAACGGTAAAGGAGTCAGAATATAATCAAAAACTACAAGCTGCTAACGGCATGATAGAAAAATATAAAAGCGAAAATGAAATGCTTTCTAAAAAACTATTAGATTTAAATAATCTTTTAGAAGAAAAGGAAAAAGTTATTGATGAAAACCCATTAACTAAAATGAAAACAATTTCAAGTTTAAGTTATATTTCATTGGCAGAAAAAGAATCAGTAGTTTATGTAGAAACCTCAACAGAATTAAAAATCCTTCCTTATGAGGATGCCCCGAGTTTTAGGAATATTGAAGATAATACTTTAGTTACTGTAAAAGAAAAGGTATCTAATACAGGTAACTATGATGATCTAGATACAATTTGGTATAGAGTTTCGATCCCTGTTTACGACACTCCTTCGGATTGTATTGGATGGATTAAATTAAACCAAACTAAAACATATACAAAAGAGCATCAAAAAAATCTAAAACAACCCATTGGTGTAAAAATCGGTGCCATTGGTTCGGAATCATATAGTGGTCAGCCCGACTTTGATAATATAAATTTAAATAGAGTTTTTGATTATGAAAGAACAGGGAAAATTGTGAATGAACAAGGTGACTATGTTCAATTGTTTTTTGCAGGTGCACAGGAAATATGGGTTAGTAAAAATGATTTAGTATATCCTAAAATTCCGTAATTGCTGTGCACATGACAAATGCCTTTTTAAATCAACTTGAATGTACTTTAAAAGAAATAATAAAAAGTTGGACAACATAAACATTTTTAAAGTTTAGAATAATTAAGACACCTAACTGCGGACTTAATAGGAGGAATGTAATGAAAATTGAAAAAGTAAGGTTTATCGAACCTGGCAACGTACCCTATAAAAAATCATTTAAAAATCTGTTTGTATATGATAAATATATACGGACCCCATCTAATGGCTTGTTAATACTAACAACAATTATGAAAGAGCATGTAAGAGATAGTTTTATGTATAGTGAATCCATATCTAAAATTCAATGGGACGATGTTCTAGATGCGGATGTTATTTTTATTGGCTTCTTTACATTTGCTGCGAATAGGGGATATGAATTGGCTCAGTATATTAGAAATAATTCTAATGCTATCATAATACTTGGAGGATTGCATCCAACACTAAATTATGAAGAAGCATGCAATTATTGCGATTATGTAATACTTGGTGAAGGTGATGAAGCAATAGTTGATATGATTAAAGTACTGGAAAAAGAGCTATCTATTGATGACGTACCTGGCATAGCATATAAGAGAGATGAGAATATTATTACAACACAAAAGCGAACCCCACCTCAAAATATAGATGTTATTCCAAACCATAGTCTATTATACAATTTTCAAAGAATGGCAGGGCATAGTACAATTTGGCCACAAGTACATGCTTCTCGGGGATGCCCACATAATTGTAACTATTGTGCACTGATTAGTGCTTTTGGAAGAAATGTTAGGACTCGAACACCAGAAAATATAGTTGAAGACATTCGTAGGACAATTGAATTTTTTGACTCTAAACATCATAGATTAGCCAAGATGCTCTGGCTAACTGATGATAACTTTTTTGCAGATAGAAATTGGGCTATTTCTGTTTTGAAGTTTATTATTAAAAGCGGTATTAATTATCATTTTACAATTCAAGCTAGATATGAGGTAGGATATGATGACGAAATGCTTGAATTGTTGAAAAGTGCTGGTTTTATTGAAATTGCAATGGGAATTGAATTTTTAGAAGACGAGGCATTTGAGAAGTATAACAAGAAAAGTACATATAATGACATACTTAAAGCTATTAAAAACATTCAAAGTCATGGTATAAGAGTTAGAGGTCTATTTATTGTTGGAGCAGACAATCACACAAAGGGTATAGGTGAGAAGCTGGCCAATTTTGTTATTGAACATAATATTTGTGGTGTTCTTATTCAATCAATGTACTTTATTCCAGGTACTCCTGTTTATGAGACTCATAAAAATAAATTATTACATACTGACTGGTCGAAATGTATAGGGAATGTTGTTCATTCTCCAGAAAATATTTCTCCGTATGATTTACAAAAAGAAATTATATATGCTAGTAGAAAAATATATTCATTTAAAAGACTTATTTCTTCGGTAATTAAAAAGCGAGGAGTTGAGCGAATATTGTTTATTGGAGAATATATATGGCAAATAAGTGTACGTTCGAAGTTAAAGAAAGAGCTACCGAATTTAGAAAGAAATTATATAGACAAAAACTTACATAATGTGCTAAGCACATCTAGCTTCATCGAGCATTAGCACGTACTCAATGGCTGGCGGTAAAAGTTGCTGATGCTGTGCCGTCTCTGGCTACAGGTAATGTATAGAGCTTCTTTAGCAAGGATAGAACAAGTAGGTGATTAGTTAAGTGGAATGATGATGGTACAATTGTTTTAAAATGTTCTCAAATTAGTAAAGTGGAAAAAGAAGTTGAAATTATTATAGATGTATTAAATATTTCATAGAGCAGCAAATCCTAACTCTGGTAGAGTTCTTGAAAAATCTATAATGAAAAAGGTATCTACTTTAGAAGATTTGAATTATTAGGGGAGAAGCCCCAAGGGGAAATTTGTTACGCGATAACAAAAGATGAATATAGCAATTTATGATTAGGAGTATGTAGTATGGTCAAAATAGGGTGTTGTGCTAGATTCAATAACCTTTATGAGAAAGAAGTTGATTTTGCTAAAAAGAATAATTTTAAGTTAATGCAAGTTTGGTATGATAAGGATGGAATCAGAAATCATGAATCTGAAGAGAACAGGCTAGAAAAAATAATTCATTACGGTTTTCCAACTATAATTCATGCTTTACTGGATATTAACGAAATAGAACAGCATACCTTCAATTTAGTAAAAATATTAAACCGGTTAAATCATAATGAATTAATAATTCATCCAATATGCCATAGCGAGGCTATTGGTGAAAATACTATATATAAGCTTTCAGATATTATTCAAAGAACGTTGGATATTCTGAATGATAATGGAATAACTCTTTATCTTGAAAATAACAGTAGGTTAGATCCTATATTTTCAACATCAAAAGAAATTGAAATAGTATTTACTAATAATCCAAGTCTTGAATTTCTTCTAGATATTGCCCACATATACGGTTATGAACAGCTGAAGGAAATGGTATCAATAAAAAAACCAAAAATACTTCATATTGCGGATAAGCGTTTTAACATAATTCACGAGCATCTTCCGATAGGTTATGGTGAAATAAATTTCAAATACATATTCGATCAAATACTATGCAATTTTGATGGGAAAATTATTTTATAAATAGTAAAAGAAGACTCTGACATAATAAAATCTAAAGATATAATTGAGTCATTGCTGAATAAATGATGCGCCGAATAAAGGAGATACATAAAGATGAAAATAATTGATTCGTTAGTTGAGTAATCAGGGACTCCTTCGGGCTTTTTGGGAGTCATTATGACAAGAATTTGGAAATCATATACTTTTCTTGTATAATAGTACTATTAAAAAAGGCTAATTCTGTTAAAGTAAGTACATTGTTTTATATGGATAATTACAAATTTTAAATGAGAGGTAATACTTAATATGGATCAAAATTATGCTTTTTTTCTATGTGTAGCCATAGTAACAGTCGGAATTTTTTCGTACACACTGTGTCAAGAAGTGTTGAAGTATAAGCTTAAGAAGGAGCAGATAAAGGCTGACACTTTGGTAAGAACTGAAGAAGTTAGATGTAAAAATCAGCTTGAAATTGAGAAGTTGTTATCTAGAAATATAGACAGTGTAACGAAGGTATTAGATACTGATGATTTGGCTGCACAAAATAGAAGGACAAATAGTGAAAGACTCAGATGAGTTGTATTTCAATAAATTCAAAAATACACGTTGTTGAGGAATGCTTTGTGAGAGGTATTTCTCTTTTCTTAACACAAAAGGTTTCAGGCATTTCTGATGATTGTTTAGAATGGAGGAGAGGTATTGGACAATGAGAAGTGATATATGTATTCGCCCAGAAACTCACAAAGATTATAAAGAAATAATATCTATGATTTTACGATCGAAATGGTGAGAAAAGCTGGATATAAAGGCATAACTGTAGAAGGAGACTTTCATTTTTATAATCGATTAGGATTTAAAACATCATCAGATTTTAATATTTATGCTACTAGCGGTTACCCTTTGCAGGAACCTAGGTGTATGATGTGTCAGGAAACTTATCCAGGTTCGCTAAAAGGAATTCAAGGTTATGTTGTATACGATATGTATTTCAACGCTTAAATTTTGTTTTTATGTATTGTGTATTATTGAAATGCAAATAGTTCAACTTTATTTAGTATACATGTGAAATCAGGGAGCGTAAAATGTATAAAGATTCTAGGTGGTCAAAAGAAATTATTTCTTTACAAAGCAAAGATGGTATGTGGGGATATTTTCATACATTGAGTGAACCTAATAGATATCAAATTACGACCGAACAAGCTTTACGAAGGCTACAAATTTTTGGGTATACAATTGAGGATAATTGCATACAAAAAGCTGTTCAATATATGCATGATTGTATAATTGGTGGAAAAGAAATACCAGATAGGCGTGAAAAAACGCATGATTGGGATATATTCACGCAACTAATGCTTTCCACATGGATTCGTAGGTTTACTAAAGATGACGATTCTGCCAATGCAGTAGCAAAAATTTGGGCGGATATAATTTCTTTTGCATTTAAATCTGGCGTTTATTCTCATGAAGATTATTTATCTGCATATAAGGAGACTTTTTCAAAAAACGCACAAGGAGGACGATTAGTTGACTTTGTTTCTTTTTATCAAGTGTCTCTTGTTGCAGATTGCTTTAAAAAAGAAATTGAATGTGCTTTTTTTGATTATATAATAAATCATGAAGTTGGAATATATTATATCTATAATGATCCTATTTGTAATTTACCAGAATTATTTGAGTCCAAGAAATCTAGCCGTTACATAAGAGCCATAGAATTACTTTTAGATTATAAGAACAATTTGGATAAATTGACCTTTGTAACTGATTGGTTAAATGAACATAAAAATGAAGATGACACATGGGACATGGGAAGTAGTGCTAAAGACTTTATTACATTTCCATTATCCAATTCATGGGATAAAAAGTCCAGGGTTGATGATTGTACTTTTCGAATAAAACAGCTTATAAATAGAATTAAGGACCAGCCCAACAATTGATAGGGTTGCAATGATTATTTTTGAGGTAAGGTGAAATTGATAAATGACGATGGTAAGTCATGGCAAAAATGGCTTTTCTGATTATAAACCTACATATATAATTAACACTATTGCAGACCTAAAGCCTGCTTTGCAGACAATGAATTTATGTAAGTGGAAAATAATTCTTATTGAGGAAGGAAACTTGGCAGTGAAGTATACTCATATAATATGGGATTGGAATGGTACATTGCTTAATGATATTGACTTAGCAATAGAATGTATGAATAATATGCTTAAGAAAAGGAATATGAGACTAATAAATAAGGAGTATTATAAAAATATCGTCAATATTCCGATAATTGAGTACTATAAAGCACTTGGATTTAACTTTAGTAAAGAAAAATTTGAAGATTTAGCATGTGAATTTCTCCACGAGTTTGACTCGCGAATATCTGAATGTGCTTTGCATCAATATAGTATAGATGTTTTAGGACTTTTAAACACAAATGGAGTATCTCAATCCATACTATCAGCGACGGCTAAAGATACACTAGATAAAGCCTTAAAACAATATAATATATTTGATTTATTTGATTATGTTATTGGACAGGATAACCATTTGGCTGGAAGTAAGGTTGAAAAGGGAAGAGCATTGATTGAAAAGCTAGGAATTGACTCAAGGAAAGTACTATTAGTAGGAGATATAACGCATGATTTTGAAGTTGCAGAATCTATAAAATGTGATGCAATTCTAGTATCACATGGACATCATTCTGAAAAACGACTAAAAACGAAAAATTGTTTGGTTATTAATAGTCTTGAAAAGCTAATGGAATACGTTGTATAAAAGAATACCTCTCGTGGTGTATATAAAGAATAAAAGAGGGCTGTGGGTATAATAAATGAATATGAAAGAAGACGAAATAAGACGGCTACTGCTTCATGCCATAGCGAGGCTATTGATAAAAATACTATATATAAGCTCTCAGATATAATTAAAAGAACATTAAAACTTCTAAATGATAATGAAATAACTCTGTATCTTGAAAATAACAGTAGGTTAGACCCTATTTTTTCTACATCAAAAGAAATGGAAATAGTATTTAACAACAATCCAAATCTTGAATTTCTTCTAGATATTGCTCACATAAACTGCTATGAGCAAATGAAGGAAATGATATTAATAAAGAGACCCAAAATACTTCATATTGCGGATAAGCGTTTTAACATAATTCACGAGCATTTGCCAATAGGTTATGGTGAAATAAACTTCGAATACATATTCGATCAAATACTATGCAATTATGATGGAAAAATAATTTTAGAAATAGTAAAGAAGACTCTTACATAATAAAATCTAAAGATATAATTGAGTCATTGCTGAATAAATGATGCGCTGAATAAAGGAGATACATATAGATGAAAATAATTGATTCGTTAGTTGAGCAATCAGGGACTCCTTCGGGCTTTTTGGGAGTCATTATGACAAGAATAATGAACGTAATGGATTCTGGATTGAATAATTGGGCTCTAAGACATGTTGAATGCAAGGAGGGAAGGACTTTAGATATTGGGTGTGGAGGCGGAAAGACACTTCAAATTCTTTCAAAGAAATATCCTAAGTCCAAGTTTTATGGGATTGACTATTCCCAAACCGCAGTTAAAACAGCAATAAAGTTGAATGAAAAAAGGGTTAAGGAAGGTAATATTATAATCGAAAAAGCTAGTGTTTCTGCAATTCCATATCCTGATAACAATTTTAATTTTATAACAGCAGTAAGAACTCATTACTTTTGGCCTGATTTAGCTGCAGATCTTCGTGAAGTATATCGAGTCTTAGCTAAAAATGGGAGTTTAATTATATTAGGTGAAACCTATAAAGTAACGTATCACATGAAGAGGTATAATACTCACGAATCACTTATTCAATTACTAAAGGATAATGGTTTTGTTAATATCACGACTAATATAAATAGCAAATGTTTCTGCTATATAGCTCAAAAATAGTTTTTAGTATTAGGCATTAGGAATAAATGGTAAAATATTTATTGAGGTGTGTGATAACAGATGAAGTGCGTCCTTAGATACAAGTGATAGAAGGTACTTTTAAATAGGGATAGTGAAAATAGGGGTAGTAGAAAGGATGATATTTTTGATAAAGGAAATTGAAAAGATTTATCATGAATTCTATGCAAAAGAGCATTTTTCAGGGGCTGGACTAGTAAAAAAGGGTGATAATACAATATTTGCGAAAGCTTATGGATATGCTCATAGAGGGTTTGAAATTCAAAATAAGATAGATACAATGTTCGATACAGCTTCTGTTACAAAGCTTTATACTGCCACAGCCATACTTCAATTAGTAGACAAAGGAATATTAAAACTAGGTGATTTTGTAACTAATATTGTTGATTTATCAGGAACAAAAATTCCTAAGGATGTTACAATATTTCATTTACTAACTCATACATCTGGTATTGCTGATGATGCAGATGAGGATGCAGGTGAAAGCTATGAGGATTTATTTATTAATAAGCCTAATTATTCAATAAGGAGTTGTATTGACTTTATTCCCCAATTTGCATTTAAAGAGCCAAACTTTAAACCAGGTATGGCAGTAAGATATAACAACTGTGCATATGTATTGTTGGGTCTAGTTATAGAAAAGTTAACTGGTATCAGTTATAAAGACTACATAACAGAGAACCTATTTAAAAAATGTGGAATGAGTAGGTCAAAGTTCTATGCAAAAGATGAAGCAGATACTGACATGGCAGAAGGATATTATGCTATAGAAGATGAAAGTGGACAAATACAAGGCTGGAAGAAAAATATATATTCTTTTCCACCTATAGGTACAGCTGATGGAGGAGCATATTCAAGCGTTGGTGATATAGATAAATTTATTAGAGCGCTAAATGCTGGAATACTTTTATCTGATAAGATGAGCAAAGAAATAATGAAGCCACAGTTAAAAATTGAACAGAAATATGAGTGGGGTAAGATTATTAATGGATTTGGATTTCATTTTGTTTATGATAATAATGAAAATCTAATCAGGATATATAAAGATGGCATAAATGCTGGAGTAGCGGCTATGGTTGCATATTATCCTGAAAAAGATATAACAAATATTGTATTAGGTAATCAGACATGTAATGTATGGGGTCTACATTACATGGTAGAGCAGGTTATTTTAAGAAATTTTTAAAACATCAAAAATGAGTAGTGTTGCAAGAAATATGTATTGTGCATAATGTAATGTCAGGAGGGACAATGTACCCAAAATGTATTTTGTTTGATTTAGATGATACTATTATTTCTTTTGAAGGGGCTGCAGAAGTTGCATGGAAGCGATGCTGCAGCTCATTTGTTAATTCCAATAAAGTTAATTTTAATGATGAAGAATTATTAAATAAGATTAATGAAATTCGAAAGTGGTATTGGAATGACCCAATTAGACATAAAAGAGGAAGGATGAATATGCTTGCTGCAAGAAGAGAAATTGTACTAATGGCAATGGAGCAGTTAGAATATTCTGATGAGATTAGCTCAATTTCTATGGCTGATAGTTATACTAATATGAAGAACGACTAAAAACGAAAAATTGTTTGGTTATTAATAGTCTTGAAAAGTTAATGGAATACGTTGTATAAAAGAACACCTCTGGAGGGGTACATAAGATTAAAAGAGGGCTGTGGGTATAATAAAATCAATCTTTCCACTCATCTATTTGAAAAATGACACATGTATTTGGCTAATAGTTTAACATCAGAGAACTGTGACCGCGCAAGGTATGTAGAGGTTTACAGCTATTTGAATAGTGAAAACAGCAGATAGTAAAAGAAGGTGTATATGCTTTAATATTATATTCGCATATACCGCTTATATATGGTAAAATATTGAATATATAAACTAAATTAGGATAAGTGCTTCAATCAATTGCGAGAATACCACCTGCGAACTGGTAGTATTTATATTTTTACTTAAGGAGATATATAAAATGAATGAATTTACAAAAGCCTTAGTTTCGAAAGAAAGAAGTAACAAAATTCCCAAAGAATATGATTATTTTGGTCAATTCGTGGGGGAATGGGACTTTGAATGGATAGATAATCATAATACAGATAAAGAAAGACATGTAAAAGGGGAATGGATATTTTCATGGACTTTAGAAGGAACAGCAATTCAAGATGTATTTATTTGTCCTTCAAGAGATGTAAGACTTATAAATCCGCAAGCAGACTCTGAATATGGTACTACTATAAGGATATATAATCCCAAAAAGCAAGCTTGGGATATTTTTTATGGTTGTCGTGGAGAAGCAACTATTTTAATGGCTACAAAAGAGGAGAACACCATTGTATTAACTTGCCTAAATACTGGTAATGAAGAAGTAAAAATGAAATGGGTATTTTCAGATATTACAGAAACATCATTTCACTGGAGAAACGAAATGTCATCAGATTATGGGAGCACTTGGAATGTTTGCGGTGAATTATTTGCAATAAGAAGAACTTGAATGGAATGTGATACATAGTAAATAACAAAGCTAGGAATAAAAGATATGAATATAAAAATTTCAATATTTTTTTTAATTGCATATTTAATGGTATCAATATTCTCAAGCAAGCTTTTTGCAGAAAAAAATGATATTAATTTTAACACAGGAACCCAATTGTCCCAAGAACAAAAGCTCTCTGACTTTAAATACATGTACAATATTCTTAAAGAAAATTACCCATTTTTTGGAGTTAACAAAAGGGTCAATAATATAGACTGGCTAAGTAACAAAGAAACATACATAAACAGGATTAAACAAACAAAGAATGATAAAGATTTTTTCAATACTTTAACAAATATACTCGATGACCTACATAATGCCCATACGCATATGTATACTCAAAGTGATTATGATTATTGGAAAAATACTGTTTTAAATTGGGACGGTAGAAATGAGGCGTGGCTTAACCAATTAAATTTTGAGAAATCTCTCAAAAGGTATTCACAGAATAATACTAATGTAAGCTCAATTATGCAATTTAACAATAACTATCGTAATATTATAGGTTCCACAAAACTTAGCACATCACAAAATAATATAGAGATTAGGTTGTTAGATAATGATGTAGCATATCTTTATATAAAAGGATTTGATATAAATGATATTGACAAAGATTATGCAACTTTGACTAACTTTTTTAACAACATAAAAGAATATAAGAAACTCGTTATCGATATTAGAGGTAATGGTGGGGGATTTGACAAGTACTGGCAAGATAATATAGTTAAACAGTTATCGAGTAAACCATTATATGACAAGAGTTACTTTGTATTTAAGGGGAGTACCTTTGAGGAACCATTTATTAAAGATAATTTTGGATTCGGATATGATTCTATGTTGAATATAGATAATATTATAAATGAAAAATTACCTCTATTACCGTCAGAAATAAGTGATTACTTCAAATATTATTTTAAATTTGAAAATATTATTCAACCACAAAATTCAATAGGTTTTAAGGGTAATATTTATTTGCTTGTAGATAAGAATGTATTTTCTTCTGCAGAATCCTTTGCTATTTTTTGCAAGGATACAGGATTTGCAACACTTGTTGGAGAAACTACAGGGGGAGATGGCATTGTTGGGTCAATTCCATGCTGCGCTCTGCCAAACAGCGGGTTCATATTTGGATTTTCTATGACGATGGGATTAACATCAGATGGTAGCTGTAATGCAGAAATGAAAACAACTCCAGACATCTATGTTAGTAATAAATGGTACTTAAATTTATTTAAGGATAGTTCTATTGAATTTGTTTTATCTGGGAAAGTACAATATTTTGGGTTGCACGATTTTGTTAAAATATTAATTTGCATACTGGTAATTTCTGCAATAATATTAACTAAAATTTTTATTCGTAAAAAGAAAAAAGAGAAAAATAGTAAAAAGGTTATTTATAATTTAAATAAATGATGTTTGTAGAGAGTTATATCGGAATTTAATTTGGAGGACAATTTAATGAATGAAAAAATACGATGCTCCTGGGCAGGGAATAACCCTATATACATAGACTATCATGATAATGAATGGGGACGGCCTGTACATGATGATAAGAAACTGTTTGAAATGCTTATTTTAGAAGGTATGCAGGCGGGGCTTACATGGGTTACCGTACTGAATAAAAGGGAAGCGTTTAGAGTAGCTTTTGATGGGTTTGACCCTAATAAGGTAGCCCTTTATTGCGATACAAAAATTCAGGAGCTTATGGCAAATGAAGGTATAATAAGAAATCGCCTTAAAATTTCATCTGCTGTAACCAATGCTAAGGCATTTTTAAGTATTATTGATGAGTACGGTAGTTTTGACAAATTTATATGGGGATATGTAAATTATAAGCCTATTATAAATCACTGGGAAAAACATGAAGATTTACCAGCAAACACACCGCTTTCTGATAAGATAAGCAAAGACTTAAAAAAATTGGGCTTTAAGTTTGTTGGATCAACAATAATTTATGCATTCATGCAAGCAATAGGTATGGTTAATGATCATATTACTGAGTGTTTTGTATATAAGGATATATTGAAGGAGACATCAAGGTGAAGCGACTATGTTTATTGTGGTGGATTGCTGTGGGTAACACAGAGTAAGAACGGTCAGGATATTTACTATACGCCAAACGGAGTTGCTGTTTATTAAAGATAATTATCTAAAAGAGCTAAATAAAAAGGAGCGATAAAATTAAAGTAAGTCTAATCTTAACTCGATTTTATGTGAATGATTTGGATAGTGCTATTGAGTTTTATGAGAAGCTTCTTGAAAAATAGGCTCTTATGCCATTGCCAGTAAGTTGGGGTTTGTTTAATGGGTTCTCACAATATTTATATATTGGATAATGTATAAGAAGTAAGAGTAATATTAAGTTAACACATCATATATGGAGGATTAATATGAAAAAGATTTTGTTGTTAGTGGTAATAGTATGTATAGCATTTGGTTTGACTAGCTGTTATTCATCAAAAGATAATGAAGTCACAAGTGATATTAGCACAAGTACAATGAATGTAAATCAAAGCAATAGTAGCATTGAAGGCGATAATAACAAGATACATATTAAATCTGATTCTGTGACATTATCTGATAATACCTACAAAGATAGAGTTATCAGATTAAAGTTAGTAGAAGGTGATTATTATGAGGATTGGAATCCAGGCCCTATTATGGGGACTATTTGGAAAGGTAAGTTTTATATTGATGTTCTTGACACAAGCGGTAATCTACTGGCTACAACCAAGTTGGAGACTATTCATCCAAGTGAAGACATGATATTTACATCACCCTTTCAGATTCAATTTAACGATTACAATAATGATGGCGACGTTGATTTTACACTTGGACAGTATTCGTCTAGTAATGGGTACGACTATAAACTTTATACAATTCCTAAAGACAACTCCATTCAAGAACTTGTTATAAAAGATTATCCGAATATTTTTATAAGTAATAGAACAGGGCAGTACTCAACTATGCTTAATAAAGTTGATAACACGACTTTTACTATTGAGTATTATGACAATTCAAAGGGAACATTTGAAGATTCTTTTAAATGGGACGGTGCTAGTTTTATTAAAATTAGTACAAAAGAAGTTAAAAAGAATTGATTATTTAGAGGGTAAATAAATGAATGATAATAGATTTGACAATTTTGCAAAAGACTTAAAAAAAGGACAAATACAAGCATGTGTAATAATGCAAAACGACAATATAATATTTGATTATTATAGAAATAGAAAAGCAGAAGATAATCTGCACCCTATACATTCATGCACCAAAAGTGTTGTATCTATGTTGGTGGGTATATGTTTAAGAGATGGATTAATATCAGATATTGATACGCCTATCATTGATTATCTAAGTGCTTACTCAAAATGTTTTGACGATGTTAAGAGAAGCATCACTATCCGGCACTTATTAACTATGACACCCGGGTTTAATTGGCCTGAATTTGGTGAATGGAACTGTGGTTCACCCATGGAATATAGCAAGGATATCGTTAGATTTGTTCTTGAAAGAGATTTGTCAGAAGAAGTTGGAACGAAGATGAACTATAATTCTGGCTGTTCTAATTTGCTCAGTTATATTATCCAGACTGTTTCTGGTATGAAATTGAGTGAATATGCTAGTGCAAATTTGTTCACTCCCTTAGGCATAAATGATTATATATGGCATGAAAAACAGGGAATAAGCTTGGGGGCAAACGGGCTTAAAATGAAAGCTGCGGACATGTTAAAGCTTGGAGGCTTATACTTACATAATGGCAAACTGAACAATAGAGCTATAATTCCTGAAAACTGGATAGAAGAATCAACAAAGCCCCGTTTTCTAACTTATGTAGATATTGGATCGTACGGTTATCATTGGTGGACATCATCCCTAAAAACCAAAGAAAATGAAGAGGTACATTACTATTTTGCGCTGGGTTTATTCGGTCAATATATTATTGTTATACCTCAACATCAAATGGTGGCGGTATTTGTTAGCGAAAACTATGGGGACAGCCTAAAACCCATGATTTATTTCCGTAATAATATTGGTGATATACTATAGAGTATTTATATTGTAGCGGACGTATATTGTTGTTATCTGCTATTAATAGGGAGGTTGTGGAAGTGCTCTTGCAAAGTGATTGTAGTAATCCAAATTAAATGATGCAGGTGCAACATTTGATTTAAGAAAAAATCGTACCTATATTATAGATTGGAGTAAATTATGAATAAAGAAATTGAAAGCTTATTAATTCAGAATGGAGCGTCCATGGTGGGATTTGCACGAATTGAGGATTTATACAGTTTCCAAGATGATAATGAGCCTCAGAGTGCTGATTCAACAAAAGAGCAAATAGTAATACCTAAATATAAGATAGGGATTGCTATAGGACTGAAATATCCTAAAAATGTCATAAGTAATATTTCAAATTATCCGACTATAGAATACTATAATCATTATCATCAGCTCAATGAAAAGCTAAATGAGTTAGCTATATTATGTGCTGAATACATAAACAAAAAAGGATATAATGCTTACGCACAGACGACTTGGGCAATAGCTGAATATGGCGTATTTCGTACTGTTATGCCGCACAAGACAGTTGCAGTAAACGCTGGACTTGGTTGGATAGGGAAAAGTGCACTGTTTGTTACAGAAGAATATGGTTCAGCAATTAAAATTACATCAGTATTGACAGATGCTCCGCTAACGTATAATGAATCCTTGCAAGAATCTAAATGTGGTGAATGTATGTTATGTACAAATGCATGCCCAGGAAAGGCGATTTCAGGAAAGAACTGGAGCGAAAAACTAGATAGAGACGAGTACTTTGATGCAATGGCATGTAGAGTGAAAGCAAGAGAATTATCGTTAAAGCATTTGAACAAACAAATAACACTTTGTGGCAAATGCATAGAAGTATGTCCGTTTACAAGGAAGTATTTAGCTGTTGTAGGTGAGTAGTGCGAAGTGGAGAAGTGACTAAGGGAACACTGAAGGACTTTATAAAAAATGATGTAGAATATGCTCTAGTATTAAAAGAAAAAATATGCTTTGTTACCAGCAATAATTCTCTCACGGAGTTCATTAGTTAATCTAAAAAGGTCAACTTAACAAAACTTGTACATATGATGCAAAGCACCTAGCCTATAAATTAGATAGAATATCTAATGACGGAGGAAATTATGAATAGTAGTAAAGTGTTTGATGACGTAATAATGTATTTGGAAAGGGTTGCATTTGAAGGCTGCGATATTGATTATAATGAGATATCCAGAATTGTTATGAGTCCAGTAGCCTTGTTTCAGCGTATTTTCATTTTTGTATCAGGAATAAGTATTTCTGATTATGTGAGGAAGCGCAGGCTGACAATAGCAGGAAATGAGCTTAAAAATAGCGATGTTTCCGTTTTAGACATAGCAATTAAATACGGCTTTCAATCCCATTCTGCATTTACTCGTGCATTTAAAGAGCAGCACGGTATTACGCCTTCCCAAGCAAAGCATCAAACTACTAAACTAAATGATTATCTTCCGATTAACTTCTCTGAAATGAGATTTATAGGAGGAAAACGCGTTATGGCAGAAATGAAAAAGATCATCTATAAGCAAGCGGACGAACGACTGATGGTAGGTATGTTTCGTGAAGCATCTTTTCAAAATGGAGGGCAGGCATGGCAAGCGTTTTTTCAAGGGGACTACCTTGATAAGCTTAACAAACTATCGGATGTTAAATGCTGTGATGATTTAGACGAAAACGACGGAATAGGCTTAATGTATGATTTTAGTGACAAGCTAAACTTCAAAGTAATTATTGGTGATTTTGTACAATTAAACACCAATATACCAGAAGGACTAGCAGAAAAAACTATTCCGAAAGGATTGGTAGCACATGTCCAAATTGAAGGGAACAATATTGCAGATATACTTGACTCAGCTTATTTATTGATTACTGAAGCAATTGAGAAAACAGGTAAAACAATTGATTTTGAAAACTTTTACTGGGGTGAGGTATATACTCATGAGCGCTTTTCTGAACCACTACGTCGTGGCGAGAGGGTAATTATAGATTATATTATGCCGGTGAAAGAAAACTGTTAGAGTTGTGTGGTTGGAACTGGTTTTCCTCATAAGAGAGATGATATTCAAGATATAATAAGCCGATTAGGGCGTGTTCTCCCGCATATAAGAGATATAAGGAGAATAGGTTCGCCTGCTTTAGATATATGTTGGGTAGCATGTGGAAGAATGCAAGGATTTTACGAAGAAAAGTTATATCCATGGGACGTTGCTGCTGCGAAGCTGATTGCGATTGAAGCTGGAGCACAGGTAGGCCATTACAAGAGGATAAATGCCAGGTTCCTGAATGCATAAACGGGAACAGCGTAATTGTTTCAAGCCCTAAAGTGTTTGAAGAGCTTAAAAGAATATTGAAATATTCAAGAATGAAAGTTGTGGTATATACTACTGTTATATGGTAAAATATTGAATAAATGTGCATTTCTGATTTTTTTTTTAATTCGGCATGACCTGATTATGCACAAAACAGATTTATCTTGGAGGTTAAAGCATGCAAACAGTAAAAATTAAGAAGATTAAAGTTAGAAGTGCATTTAAAGCGATACTTTTAGCATTAACTATTCCTTGGGGGATTGGAGTAATAATTTTTATTTTATCGGCAATAGCAACTTATACAAGTAAGTCATTAAGCGTTGAGCAGGTAATAGGCTCTATAATACCTTTACTTTATATGCCTATCATATATGCTGCAGTAGCTATACTATTTGTCTTTTCATATAATTGGCTAGCACCAAAGTTCGGAGGACTTGAAATCGAAATCGAGAAAGAAAAATTGAAAGGTATATAGCATGAAAAAGATTATATATATAATACCAGTTTTTATATTGCTAGTACTTGTGGGGTGTGGTTCGGAATTAAAATTACCAGATAATCCAGTTGTATTTGACACTAAAGATAATGGCACATATATGTCAATCATCTGGGATGATAAGGAATATGTTCCGTTTTGTGCATTTGACCCATCGCAAGTAGGTGATTGCATTGGATATTACAAGAATGAAGATAGCAAAGTATATGTATGTAAATTAAAGGGTCAATCAGAAGATGAATGGCTTGTAGACGATTTAGGGTTGGATAACTGCAACGAGGGTATGATTTTCAGAGAAAAGAATACCAAAAGCATTCCAAGTGGCTTGGCATCTGATTATGAGTGGAACAAATAGGGATTGGATTAGTAGGTAGCAAGATAATAGGGACAGTATTATCATTTGTTCTTCTTATTCCAGCGGCTTATGCAATAGTATTTTTTGCAAGGATGATTTAAGAGGCACTAAAGCCCTTGTTGATAATATTATTTTAGGGTTTTCTTAAGTCAAAATGTACAAATGCTTTTATGATTACTTTTATTAACTAGCCTCAGGGAGTAGCAGATTTCCAATGTAATATAGATATTCTAGGGAGCAGCAGTAAGAAAATTATGGTGTATACTGTCTGCATATGGTAAAATATTGAATTAGTGAGTATTTCTGATTGCATCAATATGGAAACTACTTATAGAAGTTAGAGTTTGATTATTTATTTTACCATGTGAAGAATGGGGGGGTTATGGAAATATATTTAGGTGAATTGCCCATTGGGTATATAAGCTTTTCAGGGAAGGACCTGCTTCCATCTTGGGCCATAACACATTATTTAGAACAATTTTGCATTAATCATATGAAGCTGGTAACAATTCAAAAAATATGTTATTTGGCTTCACAAGGCGTTCCTGATTCAATTTTTTATGTTAGTTCTCAGTCGGCAGAGATTTATCCAAATAAGTTATTTAAAGATAAAAAGTATGACAATACTATTGGGTATTTTGATACGCCTAGTGTGATGGAGTATTCAGAAGATGATAACAGCAATATATTGATAAAGACATCTAGTAAAAGGAGTGAGAATAATCTTGTTGAGACTAGCAAAAATGAGGACGCTGCTTATTTTTGGTATATTATTCAATATTATAAACGTCCTATAGTGCTCATAAAGGATAGTGACAAGAAAATCCCACTATATGATTTTAACAGTAATGAGGCAACGAAAATATGGAATTTGAAGGTTCAATCACCACCAGAAGGTATTATAAGAGGAGCATTAGGGGCTGCCATTGATTTAGTACAGGCACACATTGAAGACGAGCGAGAAAAAAATGAATATATTAATAGGCAGCTTGGCCAGTCAGTTAGAAATCTAGAGGATATTGTACGGGCTAGTCAATGTATAAATAATCCCAACACGCCAGAAGGTGTTAGAGCTTATGCAAACCAAGCATTATCACAAATTTTAAAAAGACAAGCAGATATTAATAATAAAATAGGAATTACTAACATTCGTATCGATACGACTATATAAGATTTAATGTTATCGCAACACTAAAGGACAATTACTTGTAACAAGTGTCTAAATTTTAGTGAAAGAGAGAAATATTATGAAAAAAGTAATAAGAATTATATTGTAAAATCTTTGATATCAGGACTAGCTTTTTCCGGGTTTCATTTTATAAGTCCAGAATTTAATTTAGTAACATTTATTCTTTTATTTGTTTTTGGAATGGTATTTATGTATATGTATCTTTTGGTTGGAAGTATATGGCCTGTAATTATGTTTCATTTAGGATGGGATGTTTTAGCGGAATACTTTGCTTTTTATTCAAATGTACTTTATTGTTTGTTATGTTTTGGAATAGTTTTAATTATATTAGTTATTTTAAAGAAAAAGGTGTTTAATAAGAATCTAAATGAAAACTCAGATTGCTATATCAGCTAGCAACGATAGAAATGCAATTTAAATAAATTTATTCAGAGATACGCACCAAATGAAAGCATATTAGATTTGCAATACTCAGAATGAAAACTAGAATACATAATATTATCAATAAGGTATTTATATAGCACAGGGGAATTAAATGTTTAAGAAGAGAGATTATCCAATACTGGAGTTTGATACAAATAGAAAAGCAAAAATTCAACCATCTAATTTGGTTGAGAAAATAGCTGTTCCCGAATGCTGCGTTATCACTTTTTTTGGCGATGTAATTAATAAAATGTTGCAAACTAACAAGCTAAAGCATATCGCTACATTCTATACTGCTACCGTTCACTTGCCAATATATGAAACTGTATATAACGAAAAACCAATTGCAATTGTACAAGGATTCTTGGGTGCGGCTGGTTCTGCTGCGCAATTGGAGGAACTTATTGCAATGGGATTTACAAAGTTTATTGTTTGTGGTGCTGCTGGAGTTTTGCAAAAAGGTATTCAGGTAGGGCACTTAATTGTCCCATATTCAGCTGTTAGAGATGAGGGTGTTTCATACCATTATGTTGAACCTTCAAGAGAAATAGAGTGCAATGAACATGTTATAAATACCATTGAAACAATTTTAACAAATGAAAACATTCCGTACATAAAAGCAAAAACATGGACTACTGATGCATTCTACAGAGAAACAGAAGAAAAGATATCGCTGCGAGTATCAGAAGGGTGCGTTACAGTAGAAATGGAAGGGGCTGCGTTTTTTGCAGTATCAAAATTCCGTAATGTAGTCTTGGGCCAAATTTTATTTGGTGGTGATGACTTAAGTGGAGTTGAATGGGATTCTCGCAAGTGGGATAGTCGTGAGAAAATAAAAAGAAGCCTTGTTGAGTTATCTTTTAAAGTATGCTTGCAGTTATAAACCTTATTTAAGGCATAAACTCGGTTTTTAAATTGGATGGTGCAAAAAGCTTTGCACTATAAGCATTAAGGAGGGGAATAAATGGCGTTTACTTCTAAAGATAGTTATGTTAGAAGAAGTATACCTATTATTATTATACTGGTTATAATTTTTAGCATGCAACAGTTAATTAATTACTTTTCTTATGATTTTAGAGGACCGTCAGGAGTAGTGGTAGAATTTTTGTCCAAATTGGGGATAGAAGAAGAATTCACAAGAATGATAATTTGGTATATAATGCAACTAGTTATTACGGTAATATTGACTAGACTCTTTATTAAAAAGTCATTTAAGGATATAGGTTATAATTTTAACAATATTGCACTGAGTTTTAAGTACATAATAATTTTTATATTATCCTATCCCGTTTTATGCTTTATAGGGTTGTTGGTTTTAGAAAATTATGGAATGAACATTGTTCCTGCAGTATTCAATAATCAAAGTTTAAATTATATAATTAAAGATTTATTAGCATATGGTACGCTTCCAGGAATTGGTGAAGAACCACTTTTCAGAGTATTCATAATTCAATTTTTAGTATTAACTACTTTTAAAAGAAGTAGCTTAGATAACAGAAAAACAAGATTATGCTTATTTATTTTATCAAGTATGTTTTTTTCGTTAGGGCACATTTTTATATCCTGGTCACCATTTTATATAAAGTTTAATGTAGTACAGTTAATTTTAGCTTTTATATTAGGTATTTTTTATTCTGCAGTATATTTAAAAACTAAAAGTATTTTTGCTCCTATTATATGTCATAACTATTCTGACTTTATTTCTAGACTAATGATATTAATATTTAGATAAATATACTTTTGTTTTGGAATATCTATTTGTAACATAGTTTTCTATTGACTCTGTCGTTGGGGAAGCATTTATACTTAATGCAAATTAGCGACAAGGAGGATTACCATGAACGAACTAATAAAAATCAGAGATATGTCGTCAAAGTATAACATATCTGCCCGCACATTACGTTATTATGAGGATATGGGGTTAATAACCAGTACCAGAAGCAACGATTACGCATACAGGTTGTATGATGAAATTGCTGTTAAAAGATTGGAACAAATCCTAGTTTTACGTAAGCTGAATATCAGTATCAAGGATATTCAAAGTATATTTAATACTTCTGGCTCAGAAGCCGTTTTGGAGGTGCTGGGCAAAAAAGTAAATGATATTGATGGAGAAGTTGCTCTTTTGCATGAATTGAAGGAAATTGTTTTAGAGTTTATTCATCAGATAGAGCAAGCGGATTTTGGCAACGACTCTGATGTAAACAAGCTATACCAAAAGGCGAAGGAGATCGAAGGTCAGCTTACTAATGTCTCATACAGCGGGAACCCATCCAATAGTAATCGCCTATTTGAAGTAGCTGAAAAGATGAAAAAAGCCCCTGAGGTCAGAGTTATTCAAATTAATCCTTTTAGGGCATTTTCTTCAGGGCTGGATACCATAGACAATGTTATGGGTACTTTTCAACAATGGCAAGAAGAACACAATCATTTAGTAAAAAAATTAATATATGGTGCACCCGATTTTCTTTGGTTTGAGGAGGATATGAGGGCGGAATGGATTTGGGCTGTTGAGGATTGGGTAGCTGAAGCAGATGTGGAGCCTTATCAAATCATAGAGTTTACAGGTGGGCTTTATGCAGCTGCTATGTCTGTGGATGGAGATGACGATATAAACGGCAGGGTATATGAAGGTATAAAAAAATGGATAGAAACCAGTAATTTTTCACTTGACGAGAGACCTGGCCGTCGGACACTCTGCCATATGGTAAATCCAACCGACGAGATTAAGGCTGCACTTGGATACCATCAGCTTGATATTTATGTTCCAATAATGGTTCGTCAATAGATAAGCACCATAAACAAAATACGATGATTTTCCTGCTTGATGGTGTCACATAAGTACATAGTTATTACTTACTACACTTATCTCCTATTTTTATAGGAGATTTTTTTCCTTAATTTTTGAAGAAATGCTTACATATAATTCCGATAGAGATTTTGAAACATTATTATAAGTTGGAAATTATATACTGTTCTTGTATAATAGTGTTATTCATCATAATAAATGTGTTTCTTAATGAAGAAATAACCAACATTTGTAAGCTATATATTTATTTAAATCAAGGATTCAGTATCTGCTGCTGTTTAGAAATATTAATAAAGGGGGGCAATATGAAGAAAGTATATATAGTAATAGTCCTTGTTATGTTAATACTTTGCGCTTGTAATCAACAAAGTGATAATGAAGGTAAACCTACAGAGACAATAGAATTTTCAACATCAATAACTAGTAATGATGAGGCGGCAATAAATAATGCAGATGAAAAAAGTAAACCCCATATAAATTCTCAAGCCAATAATTCTACCGAACAAAAAGAAAGCATTAATCCTGAACTATATAATGAAATAAAAAGCGAAATTGAACAACTTTATACGGGATTGATTGCAAAGATTGATATTAGATATGATGAGATTAGTAATGACAAAGTAGTAGACTGTTTGTTAACTTACCCTACTGATATAGAACCTGAAAAATATGTTTCACAGTTGACACAAGCAAAAAGTATTATATCGCGATATGAAACTGATAAAAACAGTCTTATTGTAGTAACCATACATTGTCCAAGTTATAAAGGAGATATAATCACTTTAGGAAGAGATGATACTTTATTCCTTTTTCAAAATCTAGATAAATTAAATAATATTATAAATGATAGCAAGCCATATTTGACTCTTAATGATGCTAGTAAAGCCTTTAATAATTGGCTAAAGCCTTTAGAAGCCAGCTCCAAAATCAAATTCTTAAATTTAAGGATAGTTGGTCAAAACGTATACTATATGTATTCGGCATCATTGTTTAGAAGGGATTTGTTTTTTGTGAATGCCTCAGATGGTTCAATAAGCTTGCTTTTTGATGGGGAAGAATATGTGCCAGTTAAGTATGCTACTCAAAAACAAATAGATGCAGTACTTTCATTCTTAAACTCTCAAAATAACAATTATAAATTAGACAAAGTTAAAGCATTGCTAATTAATAATAAATATGTTGATTTATTGACCAATGAAGTTTACTTTCCGTTTTTATTGAAGGATAGTAATGGTATAACAATAGCAGAGCCTTATGAGGAATATACGGGAGAGTAAAGCAACTTATTGGAAATCAAACACGTATCTTGTATAATGGTGTTATTTGTAACAAAATAAGGCAATTTGATTTTCTACGAGGAGGCATTTATATGAAATGTACAATAGATATAAAAAGGGAAGGCAGTGCAGTTCTTGCATATCTTCCATTTAATCCAAGAGTTGAATTTGGAATTCTTAAAGGCTCAATCTATGTTAAATGTACAATAGGTGGTGTGGATTTTAAATCTAAATTAATGTCAAGGGGAAATGAACAATACTGCATTTTTTTCAGCAAGCAACTTCTCAAAAATCTTGGCTTAGATGGAGAAGAGCATTTTAACATTAAGCTTGATATTAATGGTGACAGACTTGATACTGTTGAGGTGCATGAGCCTGAAATAATGGATAATGAGACAATAAGAAGTATTATTGAACGCGCTAGTATACGCTCTTTTACTGACAAACAGATTAGTCCTATTTTACTAGAATCAGTGTTATACGCGGGGCTTTGTGCACCATCTGCGACAAACAAGCGCCCATTTCACTTCGTTGTTACACAGGATAGAGAAAAAATGTTACATATTATAGGCAATAACCCTTATGTAAAAATGCTGAGTACTGCAGCTGCATGCATAATTATATGCGGGGATAAAATTGTCCAAGGTATACCTGAATGGCTAATTGAAGATTGTTCTGCCGCAACACAAAATATACTTCTTGCTATTCATTCTCTAAGACTTGGTGGTGTTTGGTGCGGAGTAAAGCAAGGTTCTGATTTTTACAAAGATATCGTTAATGAGTTTGGGTTACCAAGCCACATACGACCAGTTTCACTGATTGCATTTGGATATGCTGAAGCGAAAAAAACACAGCCAAACAGATTTGAAACTAACAAAATACATTACGAATCATGGGAATGACAATAAGAAAAGAGAGTTTATTGAGAAAAATGGATCTAAGGTAGAAGATATGAAACCCACTAATGGAAACTTACTTCCTGAGTGGCTATTGTTTTGTAAGCCTTAATTTGTTTTTTATGGCTTTTGTTATACTCTCGACAGAGTTGGTCTGTAAAATTCAACAGCTATTATTAGGAGGTTTTTATGAGAGAGGCAGCAAGAGAGATTGGAGAATTAATTGAAATATTTAGAAATGATTTCTCTAAAGTTAATGAAGAAATTTCATCAGTTAGAATAGCAGAAGATAAATGGACTCTAAAAGAAATAGTAGGGCATTTGATTGATTCTGCAGCCAATAATCATCAACGCATTGTACGACTTCAATTAACCGAAGAACTTGAGTTTCCAGACTATAAACGTGATCAGTGGTTGTCAATAGAAAACCACCAAAACATGAAATTCTCTGAACTTTTAATGTTATTTTATTATTATAATATTTTTATGATCAATATAATATCAACTGTTGATGTGAAGTGCTTAAAGAATAAGTGGAATATTAATTGGGACGAAAATACTCCTTTTTTTACTCTGGAAAACTTAATAATCCACTATGTAAACCATATGAAAATACATTTATCTCATTTTAGAGAAAGATTGATTGAGACAGAGGATTTTATGGAAGATAAAATGAAGCATTAGCAATAATTAAACAGCTTTTATTGAATGGCTAATGGGAAGTGGATAATGGGGTTTATATGCAAGAAATGCGACCGAGAAATAGTCATAAATTATAATGGACAAAGGGCTGAAACACTTATTGTTATTTGTCCTGTATGTCATTCTATTGTAGAAGCATCTAGTTGTTTTGGCTTTGGACCAGTATGGCCGGCATGTATATTTTTCGGGGATAAACTAATAGCTAAATTCACTCAAATAGGTGAGTATTCTCGGAAGGAATTTGAATTAGAAGTTCTTGATGATACTGTACCTTTTAAATTAAGTGAAGAACTAAGAAATAATAATTATAAAGAGCATTTTACTATTTGTAATATGATTATTAAGTTACTTGAGAAAAGGGGATTTGTTCCGCCAGTTAGTAAAGGGTTGTAAGAAGGTGTGTTAGAGAAATTATGAATTACATTTATATAATAAGGACAAGATAAAATCGTTAAGTTGGAACATAGTTAATATTCTATATCAAGCATTATAACAGATGGTTCCTATGTATTCATAAAATGATGAAACAATTATTGATGAAACAATTATTAATGTTGGAGAACTAATCGGATTATTATAGAAATGATTTAGCCTACGTAAGTTTATGAAACATTATCCCTGTTTTGAGTACATATCGGTTGAAGGATATGAATAGGCTTTTCATTAAATTGAGGGTGATTAAAAATGAGAGATAATATTACACTGAGGAACGCAAATCATGGAGATTTAGAAGCTATAATAAATATTTATAGAGAAGCAACAGAGGCAATGGAAAGTACCGGTATATACCAATGGGACCACTTATACCCCAATGAAGAGATTCTGAGAGAAGACGTTACAAAAAATGAAATGTTCCTAGGTGAATTAGGAAATGAGATAGTTTCGCTTGTCGTTCTAAATCATGAGTATGATAATGAATATATATACGGAAATTGGCAATACACAGAAGATGCCTTTTGTGTAATTCATAGACTATGTGTTAATCCTGCACATCAAGGTAAAGGTATTGGAAAAAGAACATTGCATATTATAGAGGAATACTTAAGGAGTAAAAACTATAAAGCTATTCGTCTAGATGCATTCTCTAATAATTCTATTGCAGTAAAAATGTATGAAAAACTTGGATATAAGAAAGTTGGAGAAGTGAATTGGTCAAAGGGCTTATTCTATTTGTACGAAAAACTAATTTAGTGTAATCGTATTTCTTTTAAATTTATCAAGTTGTTATATTAATATATATTAATATAAACTATTCAAAAAAATGAAAATAACTGTTATGTATTGGAAATACTGTAGATTTCATGTATAATAGTTCTATTATTTGTTCTCTAAAAACCACACGCTAACCATCGCATCCTAATCTGGATTTAGAAAATTAAGTAGTTTTATAGCTGGACTAATTCTTTTTGGGGGGAATTTAAGATGGATGAAATACTAAAAATTAAAGTTCAAGACATACCACTTAAGCATAGAAATGAACATGATGGATATGAATTTTATAAGCGTGAATTAGTACCAAAAGGTAAGGCTAAACAATGTGCTATATCTGTTTATATCATACCTCCGAGAAAATCAGCATATCCCTACCATTATCATACACAAAATGAAGAGGCCTTTTATATTATTAAGGGTAAGGGGATCCTTAAAACTCCTACAGGAGATAAAGCGGTTACTGCGGGTGAATTTTTGTTTTTTCCAGCAAATGAAAATGGGGCTCATAAATTAACCAACGTTTCGGAAACAGATACACTTGAATATATAGATTTTGATACGCATAACGAGATTGATATTGCGTTTTATCCTGATTCGGGGAAAGTAGGAATATGGGGTAAAAATATTAATAAACTTTTTAGATTAAACCAGAAAGTAGAGTATTACGATGGAGAATAGCAAAACCGCACTGAATCATATTTGGGAGGCACGAATAAAAGACAGTGGGGCTGATTTTGTACGCATTGATAGGTAAAGCATGGAGCGTTACAAATACCCGTGAGGAAATTATTACTAGAAAGCTTTGTAAATTATGCTTAAAATGCATGGTTTGGTGCCCTTATACAGCGGAATACATAAATGACTAGTCTAATAATTACTTTATACTACTTTTGCAATCTTCTATTAGCCTATTTTTTCAAATACTATAATTTCTCATTAAATTTTTCCTATAATAATTATATTCCATTTGATAGCATTTATGGAAAATAATACAATCTATACAGGTGGATAGACACTTTTAATCTGTAATTTTGGGAAGTGTAAAAGGGGACTATTTAGTGGACGCAATTGAAACTATTTATAAAAGAAGAAGCATAAGGTACTATTTGGATAAGATTGTAGAAAAAGATACTATCATTACTCTGTTGAAAGCTGCTACAGCAGCACCTACGGCAGTAAATTGTCAACCATGGGAATTTATTGTTATTGATGATGCTGAAAAACTTTCCACTTTAAGAGAAAAATTAATTTTTGCTAGATACAATGCTCCTGCTGCTATAGTTGTGTGCGGTAATATGAAATTAACTAAGGGCCTGCCTCAAGATATGTGGGTACAAGATTGTAGTGCCGCAATAGAGAATATTTTACTTGCAGCAACAAGTTTGGGACTGGGTTCAGTTTGGATTGGACTATATCCTGTTAAGAGTAACGTAGAACAAGTAAGAAAAATTTTAAATATTCCCGAATATGTAACCCCGCTTAGTATAGTGTATATAGGATACCCAGCTGAAGAGAAAGAAGCGAGAACGAGATATGATGAAAAAAGAGTCTATTGGCAAGAGTATGACCCGAATCGTAAACATAGAACTAAGGATAAACCTATATTTGGACATTACTAAAGTTTGTCTATAGATTTGCATTATTTAGCAAAAGGAGGAGTGTCATGAAAGTTAAAATACTGTTAATTTCAATTATTATTATGTTGAGTTTAGTTGCTTGTTCAAGTGGCGGTAATAGCGACCCCTCAAATGAGGAAGGCGGATCAAAATCAGGTATTATTAAAATAGATTGGGTTGACTTTATAGTACTGAATGACATTAATTATCATCGTACTTACATGGACAATTATAAATTAGAAAAGGGCAAGGTAGGAAAAGTCATAGGTAAAGTTGAGTTTAATGTTGCCAACAACATTGATAATCCCAAATATGAAGTGAAAAATGGAGATGCTGCTTTTTTAGAAAAAGGAACAAAGATATATAAACTCATGGATTATAGTACAAACTTTAGAGTAGCTGTTTACACAAATAATGAATGGATAATATATCAAGCTGACAGTAATCCTAACGCCAAAATGGGGGAAGATTTGCTTGATATTAATAATAAAGTTACACGAATTGGTATTAATAGTGAAACTGACGGGAAGACGGAGCTTGCTGCAATAAATGATAAAGCTACTATAAATAGGTTAGTGCAATTAGTTTCAAATGCAAAAGTAAGACAAAACAATGACAATCATAATGGAGAACGATATTTCATCAAGTTTTATTTGGAAGATGGTTCTTATGTAAATAGAAGTTACTGGATTGAGTCAGGGGAACTTTCTAGGGGCATAATGCTGTCAGAAGAGTTTGGAAATGTTATAAAAGATTTTTTAAAAACTCGATAAACTCACGACAAGAAAGTAATCCTTGAATATATTAGCCATTTTCCTGAATGACATATATTTACACAGAAAATTAGTAAACCAGGCAAAATATAATAAGAATAGTGTTAAATGAGGTGTCTTAAAATGAAGGTACTATTATTTCTAGCAAAAGGCTTTGAAACAATGGAGTTTAGCGTTTTTATTGATGTTCTTGGTTGGGCACGGAACGACTATGGAATAGATATACATGTTGAGACCTGTGGCTTCACCAAAACTGTAAATAGTACATTTGGTGTACCAATAATAGTAGATAAGCTAATTTGTGAAATTTCTATAGATGATTATGAGGCCCTGGCAATACCAGGTGGGTTTGAAGAGTATGGATTTTATGAAGAAGCATATGACGAAAGATTTTTGGAGCTGATTCGCCAATTTAATGAGCAACCAAAAATTATTGCATCAATTTGTGTGGCAGCATTGCCACTAGGGAAAAGTGGGGTTTTGAGGGGAAGAAAGGCGACTACATATCACCTGAATAATGGATATAGACAAAAGCAACTTTCGGAATTTGGTGTAGATGTCATAAACGAACCCATTGTAATAGATAATAATATCATTACTTCCTATTGCCCTCAGACGGCCACTGGAGTTGCATTTGAGCTTTTAAGAGCTTTAACATCTGCAGACAAAATGAACATTGTAAAGAAGGCTATGGGCTTTAGAAATTAACGATGTCAAATGAAACAGTTGCATATGTTGGTGAATTATAGAAGTGAAAATAATGCTGGCTTAAAGGAGAAAAAATGAAAAACTGATTTTTTTATTATTCTACTAAATTTGAAAAAGTAGATAAAATATCCTTTAAGACAAAATCATACAATAATGATAATGGGAAATATGAGGAAGCTGTTTATAAATGGATAAACAATAAGTTTGAGCTGCAAAATGACATTAAATAGACACAGAGGGCGCAAGATGAAAAAATTCACCTTAATTCTTTTGACATTGTTAGTTATAGTTTTTATCTTTTCAATATTTTTGATAATTCCAAAAGAGCAGCCCTTAAACAGTGTTATTAAGATAAAGGATAGGGCTATTGATAAGATCGAATTAAGAAATGGTAATAACGGAAAAACTTCAATTATACTAGATAAAGATAAAATTACACGAATTACGGAGTACCTTGAGAAAATACGTGTTAAGAAGAAATATTTTGTACCACCTACTTCAGGTTGGTCATATAATATCACATTTTACTCATTGGATAGAGCAGTTGGTAGTATAACATTTAATGATCCACTTTATATAGATGGAAGAAGATATAGTATAACAGATAAAGTATTTTCTTATTCTAAAGTTTATGGATTTATAGAAGTGTTATTTTCAGAGGAGCACATAAACTTTAAATAATTTCATTATTCAGTAAGAAGGGAGTTTTAGAAATGGTCAATGCTACTAATATAGAAGTTAGTTTAGATAGGGCTAAACTCAATGATGCAGAAAAATTGCTGGAAATTCAGAAAATTTGTTTCACACCTCATCTTGAACGTTATCAGGATTTTGATATGAGTCCTGCAATGGTAAGTTTAGATACTATTAAATGGCAGATTGAGAATGAAAATTTCTATAAAATTTTAGTAAATAATTATTGGGTAGGCTCGATATGTCTAACAAAGCTAGATGATTTTGGCAACTACAAACTACATGTAATCAATATCCTGCCACAATATCAAGGAATGGGTATTGGCCAAACAGCAATAAAGCAAGCTGAAGAATTATTTCCTGACGCTATAACTTGGTCATTAGAAACACTTCAAGATATGCCAGGTAATCGGCACGTTTATGAAAAGCTCGGGTACATATTTACAGGAAAAACTGAAAAGGTAAACGATAAATTAACGTTAGTATTCTATCACAAAGATATTAAATGTTTATAGGCAAAAGCATTCCTTACAACTATGAGAAATCTAGTTTTTCTTAAATAACTGGTTTTCTAAATTGATACATATTACTATGCTATACATTTTAACTAGAAAAATACTATAATCGGGAAGTGATAATTATGCGAATCTATGGGTCTGCCTCGGGGATTTATGATTTATTAGATGTTCTTTACTTTACTAAAAATGGCGTTAATCCTCGGAGGGTTATTATGGATTTAATTCCAAATGTACCTGTAAAAATCTTGGATATGTGCTGCGGGACCTGCTCTAATACCTTAATGATTGCTAAAGATAAACCATTAACACATGTTATAGGGGTTGATATATCTCCTGAAATGCTTAATATTGCTCAAAATAAAGCTAAGGAAAACAATATAAGTAATCTTTTCTTAATGAATGAAGATGCTACTCATACGTCTCTGTCTGATAGTAGTTTTGACTATATAATTATTGGATTAGTTCTACATGAAATCAGTCCTGATTTAACAAAGAGAATCCTTAAAGAGGCATATAGACTATTAAAACCAGAGGGCAGAGTTATTATTTTGGAATGGGAAAAACAAACTAGCTTGTTAAGAAGGATCAAATTTTCACCAATTTTATTGATGGAAAAGATTAATTCAAAAACTTTTAATGAGTTTTATCATAGTGACAAAAACACCTTATTTGCTAAATATAATTTTAATGTAAAGCAAATTCACCATTGCGATTACAGTATTGTAGTGGAATTGATAAAGGGTAATTATAGTAAATTGGACGCTGTAGAATGAATCTGCACTATAAAATATTGGATAAAATATACTTTTATTGTATAATAGGGTTATATCATCAGAGTACTGAGTAAGAAAACGACGAAATGTCGTGAGGTAAACAAATGAAAAGAATTTTTTATGTAATTACAATTTGCCTGATTTGTCTTGTTTGTGCTTCGTGCGCTAGTGAATTAAACGTATATAACGCAAATGAGTTAAACGTATTTGATGCAAATGAATCAAACTTATCTGACTCAAATAAATTAAACGTATCAGAGGCAGGTGAATTAAATGCCTCTACTGTAAGTAAATCAAACTCATCTGAACAATCGTATTTGAATAATGGTGAGCAGGTTGTACAGTTCCCTTTAGTGAGACCATCAAATAGTAAGGTTGTAACTAGCCCTGAGCAATATCAAGATGAGAAAATTCCTGTTGTTGCAGCCATTCCACAAAGGGATATATACTTGTACTCTAGCCATGAGATTGATGGAGTAGCTCTATATATAAATGGAAAATGTCATTTGTTTGATTGGAATGTTCTAAACCCAGGCTTTGTTTTACCACGGATGAATGTGGCAGATTATGATAATGACGGGCTAGATGAGCTTGCAATTATTGTTCATATTGGTTCTGGGACAGGAGCCTCGCTCGATGAGTTGCATATATTAGAGCTTGGAAATGAAGCTGACTTAAAGGACTTTGTTTTTGATAATTACATAAATATTGCTAAGCAATATCTTAATCTACAGACAAATAATATTAAAAGTCCGCTAATAGGTAGTATAGTAAGATTTGAATTTAGTGGTGATAAAATATTAATAAACTTGGGTGTTGGAGAAGAAATAGATAATGCTCCTCCTGGAAATTTTGTGGGAGAGCTAAATGCTGAAGTAACCAATAAGCTAGGTGCATACGAAATAAGCAATTTAAGATATACGTCATATGCTGATATGGCTATAGATACCTACAAAAACTATTATGCAGAGAATTATGCCAATAAAAAAGTAAATGTATTTCTTAGGGACTTAACACACGATGGTATTAAAGAAATGATTACGGTAGAGCTCCTTAATAATGAAGGTGAGCAGTTAACTTCTAATGATGATATTGGACAATTGTTGGTATCGGTATTTACAAGTAACGGACAATCAATTACAAAGATTTACGAGCTACCTACAGGAAAGTCACATGCTGGTTGGAATTGGCTTTATTTATATAAAGAGAACGGCAAGGATTATTTACTTCAGTATAACCCTACTATGTATCAAGGGGTAGGGACTTATCAGTATGATATTTTTTATCTTGATAATAGTGGGCAACAAGTCACTCTAAAAAAAGAAGATTTTAATTTTACACTTCAAAATGAAACGCTAGATAAATCACAGGAGAAAGAGTACAAACTTTGGCAAAGAAATGCTGACTCATATAGAAAAAAGTCATTACCTTTAGTGGAGATTGGGAATGAGTATTTTACTAATAAGTCATATTTAAACTATACAGAGGCTAATGAGCTTTATTGACACGGGATCATTCTGGGAGTATTTCTGGTCTTTGGATTTAAAGGGATGGCAACATTTTGCTGAGATTAAGAGCATAAAAGAATATACATAGAAGAATACATAGAAAAGGATAAAGTTATGTTTGATATTGATAAGATGCTAGAGAACAATAAGTTATTCGTGGAGAATGAGGAATACAAGAATTTTAATACGACGAAATACCCAAACAAAAAGGTTGCAATTCTGACTTGCATGGACACACGACTTATCGAGCTTCTACCTGCCGCCCTTAAAATTCAAAATGGCGACGTAAAAATGATTAAAAACGCGGGAGCACTAATAAGTAATCCTTTTGGAAGTGTTATGAGAAGCCTTATCGTTGCTATTTATGATTTAGGTGTAGATCAGATATTAGTTATAAATCATTATGATTGCGGAATGCAAAGTTTGAATCCAGAAAAAATAACCGAAAAAATGATAAATCGTGGAGTAAATCCAAAAGATTTAGAGTTCATTAATTATTTAGGTATTGATGTAAACCATTGGCTGCAAGGCTTTGAAGATCCCATTATGTCTATAAGTGAAACAGTTAAAATAATTAAGAATCACCCTTTAATTCCACAAGATATAGCTGTTCATGGTTTTATCATGGATCCGGTAACAGGTAGGCTTGATGCAGTACAGTAAACTGTGGTAGCAAAATTCATAGTTTTTATTAATTGCTAATACTAACTTGAATAGAAAGGGAAATATGTTTATGGAGAATAAGGTAGCTGTTGTGACAGGAGCAAGTAGTGGTATTGGCAATGCAATATGCAATACTTTATTAAATAATAACTACAATATTGTGGCTAATGGTAGAACGATAAATTCCGTTTTTAAGGAAACAGATCATTTACTTCTTAATGAGGGCGATATGCTAGATTCAAGCACACCCGAACGATTATTAAATGATGCTTTAGAGAAGTGGAATAAATGTGACGTTGTATTTATAAATGCCGGTACTATTGAATCTAACACAATTGAGAAAATTAACATAGATGCAGTGTGCAAAATGGCTAGGCTAAAGGTTGAAATGTCATATAGGCTTATATATACTTTCTTAAAATACTTTAAAACAGTAGGTAAGGGCCATGTGATAATTACTTCAAGCGTTATGGGTACAAAGACACGTGAGAATTCCGGTGCTTATGCGGGATGCAACTATGCATTAGAAGCACTAGCAGAGTCACTAAGAATGGAGCTCTGTGATACTGATATCAAAATTACATGTATAGAACCTGGTCTTGTAGAAACAGGGTTACATAGAGATTGGGAAATAAAGCCTAAAGAATTACTTGGCATTTCAACAGCATTACAGCCAATGGACGTTGCTGAGGCGGTATTAGATATACTACAAAAACCTAATCACGTTAGAATTCCTAAATATATGATTTTACCTAAAGGGCATAAAATTTGATTAGTAGTGTCAATATCTTTTACAAATTGGAGGGCTCATCAAAAATGAAGGAAGAAATATATAATTATATTAATAATTTTGGAGAACAGACAAAGGAAAGATTTGAAATTTTATATGATCTTATATACCAAGATTCTACATTAGTTATTGATGAGAAATTATGGGCAAAGCTGCCGTCATTCAGTGTAGGCAAAAATGTGGTCCGCCTAATTCCTTTTAATGACCATATTAATGTTAATGCAAAATCAGTTATTTTACATAAGGACGAATTATCAGGGTATAAAATTACTCCTAAAGGAATGCTGCAAATTTTTCATAATCAAGAAATTCCTATAAAACAATTAAGAATTATATTTGAAGAAAGTTTAAGAAGTTTAGGATAGAGGCCTTTAAATCTTCAGGTAGTATTGTAAATATTTCAAATAAAGAATATATTTATTTAACCTTTACCAATTGGAAAGTCAGCACAATAAGAATAGTTTATATTAAAAACGATAAAGAAATAGTTTACAATGTGTTTGATAGGTTTAAGGAGAAGGGGAAGCAATATGTATTATTTCTACAACTTTACAAAGAAAATTAAATACATAGGCATAGTCGGCTTAATTTTAACAGCTTTTAGTGATTTACTGATTTTCAAATTATTATGCTTTTTTGGGCTATTTGTATTTATTGAGATTGCAATTAGTTTCTCAACTTTTAAATGCATTATTTTACAGATTTTAGGTGTCTTTTATGTAAAGAAAAAGTATGGAGAAGAGCTACCTTCTGTTTCAAATTATGCTAGTAATATTGAGTACAGTTTACCGTTTGATGAAAAGTGGACAGTAATAAATGGGTGTTTTACTGAAAAGTATTCACATTCATGGGATGTTCCAACTCAACGATATGCATATGATTTTATTATCCTCGATGATGAGTGTAAGTCCTATCAGGGAGATTTTAAGAACTGTGAGAATTATTATTGTTATGATAAAAATATATTGGCACCGGCTGATGGCATAATTGTAGACATAAATAATGGATCAAATGATAGCCTTATATATCCAAAAGGGAAATTCTTTTCTAAAGCGAATCATATAGCCGGGAATTATATTATTATTAAGCATAATGATAAGGAATTCAGTTTTCTTGCCCATCTAAAAAAGGATAGTATCTCGGTAAAGGTTGGAGATACTGTTTGTAGAGGAGATATTATTGCCAAGTGTGGGAATACCGGTAATTCGTCCGAACCACATTTGCATTTTCAAATACAGAACGGGCAAAGCTTCTATAAGAGCGTAGGTTTACCTATAAGATTTAGTAATATTGAGATAGACACTATAGACAACTATGAAAAAATAGATACAAGACCATATATGAATGAAGACGAAATTTTAGACGGATATATTACACGTGGATATAGTGTATCTAATAAACAAAACATTAATACATCTACAAAAAAGGTCATATAATAATGATCAAATATATAACTATATATAACCATATAACCAAGGGCTTAAAAGCCTCAAATTTTTAGAAATCCCACGTAAAACCACATGATTCTTACGCGGGATTTCATGTTTTCTTTGGTATTACAGCATATAAAAAAGTTGGGTCTATATCAGTCAATTATTTGTGAATGACTATGGATATAAAATTCTTCATGCCTTGTATGATACTCCTTAGGCATATATTCAAATAGTTTATCAAACTCTTCGGCATCGTGCTCATTTACACAATATACAGAACTTTCTTGATAAACCCAATCTTTACCTGAAATAGAGCCTTCTATCAATTCTAATACCAACAAGGCTGTAGGATATATATTATTCTCTAAATGCACACTATACTTGTGGCAACTCTTGAAACCGCTAGAAACATAATTACCTGGATTACCGTATATCACTATTGCACAATATCCCATCTCAAGCGCTTTTTTAAATGAAAAATTAAGTAATGCTTTTCCATAACCTTTTCGCTGAAACTCTGGAAGTATACTGAGCGGACCAAAGGTTAGTATTTCTTTTTCTTCTCCATCACTACTCTTAAGCCATGATTTCGTATACATAATATTACCGATTATTCGGTTGTCTAGTTCTAAAACAAAATTTAATTCTGGAATAAAATCTTCATGTTTTCTCATGATATGTACTAAATAATGCTCATCGCAACCTGGGGCATGTAGGTTCCAAAAAGCTTTTCGCGTAAGTTCTTCAACTTCTCTGAAGTCTTCTATACGCTCGTTTCTAATAATATAATTCTGTTCTTTTTTTATTGTGTGTTTAACCATAATATCCTCCGCGCTTGTTATATAAGTCAAAAGTATAAGGAAATCATTGAATTTCTATTTTATACGGTTACATAAAATAGAAAAATTACTCGTTATCTTCGTCTTCTTCCTCGTCTTCACCTTCCACGTATTCTAAAATATCTCCAGGTTGACATTGAAGGGCTCTACATATTGCGTTGAGAGTTGAAAACCTTATTGCTTTTACCTTTTCAGTTTTAAGATTTGACAGATTAACAATTGATATACCTACTTGTTCTGATAAATGACTGAGTGATACTTTCCTATCTGCCATCATACGGTCCAATCTTACAATTATTGACATAATATCAATCTCCTAAACAGTTTCATCGTATCTATGTTGCAGAAAACTACCGTACTTAAATATTCCACTAAGTATAATCATCATAAACCCAGTTATTATTAGAACAAAGTTTACCATATAATTTGTACTTATATTTTGTATTTTAAATGTTTCTATAATTGTCCTTGCAACAATGACCTCAAATGCAGGGACTATAAATGAACTAAGCATTATTACATTACCAATAATTAATATCCTTTTGGCGTTTTCTTTTTCAAAAGGCTTATCCTCATCTACAGATTTCAGGATAAGAACTAACTGCTTAAGTATCGGGATTATTATCAAGGAAATCGAAGCTGCCATTATCATAATTGCCATATAAATATTTTTCATATTTGTACCCTGTAGTGCTGCATCATTAATATTGTAATTAATCAGTCCATCTAGAGAAAAACCAAGGTGCCCAATACTTTTCTCATCTAATACGAAATGCGAATCAGATATAAATTTTATAACGATAGTGGCAATAAAACAACCACAGGCAATAATAATTGATGCCCAATAAAATACATTAATGACTATCCTTAGATTGTGAGAATACCTTTTGATTTTTAACATTTTAGTTTTTTGGTTATTCATACATTTACTCCTAATATTTTACTTTTAATTAAATTATAGTTAAATATTTCATTAAAGTCAATAAATATATAACGATAAACGTTAAATACTTTGGTTGCTGTCCAGAGAATATCGAATCAAGTGAAGAACTGCCATTGCCACACGTCCATTTATATAAATAATATAAAAATTGTAAATAATGTATTTTTAATATTATAATAGTGTTGATGGTAATAAAAGACAAGTTAGATTTAGTGGATAGATATATTAATAAGTCTGTGTGAGGTAATTATGAATATAAGACTAATGACAATTGACGATTATCAAATGGTATATGATTTGTGGTCTAGGACACCAAATGTGGGATTAAATGATATTGACGATTCTATAGAGGGAATAAGTAAGTACTTGAAAAGAAATCAAAACACTTGTTTCATTGCGGAAGAGAATACTCAGATAATAGGTGTAATATTAAGTGGACACGATGGACGAAGAGGTTACATCCATCATATGGCAGTATCAGAAAGTAAGCAACGACAAGGAATTGGAGAAATGCTTTTGGATAAAGCGCTTCAAGCTCTGAAAAGTGAGGGTATACACAAGGCAGCTTTGGTTGTTTTTGAAAAAAACGTAAAGGGCAATTCCTTCTGGGAAAAGAATGGATTTATAGCGAGAGAAGATTTGATTTATCGAAATAGAGCTTTATCAGATTTAAAGAATTAATAATAGACCTGTATTTTTATAATAACTATATTGGCAATGACCATATTTTTAAAATAAATATATTGGCTCGGTACAGCAATTTTAGATTTATTTAGTATAATTTTATAAATGAAATAATTCGATTTCAACTCAGATGGTAATGTAGGAGATGATTTTTTTATATAATTTTATTAATGAAATTTTTGTAGTAATAGAGAAAGAGGGTACATAAAATGGATAATTATGAAAAGCTAGCATATGAATATGAAGTGCTTAACTCAAGAGAGGATATCTATAGCCAAAAAGAGTTTTTCAGAAAAATAGTAAAGGAAAATCAAACAAAAACGTGCTTAGATTGTGCTTGTGGTCTTGGGTGGCACTTGGATATGCTGGATGAACTAGGTGTGAAATGCTATGGCTCTGACATTTCAGAAGATATGTTGAGTATTTGCAAAGAAAATTTAAAAGGTAGAGATATAACTTTAGAAGTTGGAGATTTTAAGGATCTGGAAACTGCTTGGAAGCAGAAGTTTGATATGATTTTATGCGTTACCAGTGCCATTAACCATATGCAGGATGATACAGAAATATTAAGGGCTATTGAGTCTATGCATGGTAGATTAACGGACAGTGGAGTACTAATAATTGCGACGGGAGTATCTGATGCGTTAATTATAAATAAGCCCAAATTAATTCCTGCTAAACTTTACTCAGATAAAGCTGTTTATTTTTTCTTGGAGTATGTTGAAGATAAAGTAGTATTTAATATTTTTAATATCAGAAAAACGGAGGATTCATTTGAGCATTCTTTGAATTCAATGACCTTAAACCTGATAGGTAGGGAGAAATTAATGGCATGCTTATCAAAAGCAGGCTTTCACGATGCAGCTATATATGGTGACTTTGAATTTAGTAATTATGAAGAAGATAATATTAATAAAAGATTAATAGTTATCTCAAAGAAGTAAAACAAAGTGGTTCAAGATAAGGAGAAAGTTATTGGCATTTCAAAAAAGCATAGTGTCGTAGGTATACATATGTTTTATTACAATCAGCATAATGAAACAACGGCATTTTGCAGAAATTTTGCGCCCTTATTTGGTATAGACGAGGAATCAGCTACCGGAACTTCAAATGCGGCATTAACTTTCTATTTGCATGAGAAGGGACTAGTTGGAACAAATAGAGTAAATAGATTTATACAGGGTGAGACTTTAGGAAAACCATCAACTATTTGCAGTAGGGTTGATGGTAATAACGACATTTTCATTGGTGGAAATGCCGTCATTTCTATTAGCGGAGAGTTCAGATTTTGAGATTCAGATGATTAGCAAAGGCTTGATGTGGATTTAAGAAGATAATCAGATGCTTGATGTGGTACTATTACCCTGTATAGATAATCAGAGGCTTGATGTGGTATAGGAACTCCCGCAGAAGTTAATTAGTGATTACTTAGTTATGAATAATATCGTCATTGTATTTTCTAATGCAAAATGATTATATAGGAGAAAAATATGGATAGACAGTATGTTCTTACTGAGAGGGCTCATTTTATGTGCCCCAATATGCATTTTGGAATATTGTTTTCGATAAATAAGGAGTATGATAGGACAAATGTTAGAAATGTACTTAACCTCTTGTCGGAGGCACATCCTTTTTTGAAATGCCTTATTGCCAATGATAATAGAGGGAATCCTTATTATGAGTTTCAAGCACAATTAGAATTAGAATTCAATGAAATGAATTCGTTGCAGTCGCTGAGGGATGATTATAGGAAAATATCTGAAGGTGGCTGGGATGTTTATTCAGAAGGGTTACTTAGAGTATTCACATATCCAAGGCAAAATGGTTTTGAAATGTTGTTTACCGCTCATCATTTACTTTGTGATGGAAGGGGTCTATTAGGTTTAGTAACATCATTTGCAAATTGCTATGTAAAAGGTACAGAACCAGTGTATAGAGAAGAATGCCTGATAAGATCTATAATGGATCTCCCAAAGGGTAGTGATTTGCCTTGGATTAGCAAGGTTATCATTAATTTTGCTAATAGGAAATGGAAGAAAGAAAATCACAAGGTAGATTATAGCGATTATTTGAAATTTGAAAAGGAATATACTAATAAAAACAAGCTGGATATGAGCTTTGACACAGTAAACAGTAAAGAATTTACAAATATAGTAGACTTGTGCCATAATAATGATATATCGCAAAATGATTATCTTATAGCAAAGATGATGCAGGATGAATCTATTAAAAAAGTAATTATTGCTGCTGATATTAGGAAATATTTAGCTAATTATAGAGAGGGCAGTCTTGGGAATTACTCCACTGCTTTTAGTGTTGTTTGTAATTCAAAATGGGATAACCTTATTGACTTGGCTAAACAGGTGTCTAGAACTGTAAAACAACACATTAATTCACCTAAGAAGCTGATGCTTGTATTGGCTTGTTACTTAAGAATGACCCCTGAATTAATAGATGCAGTGGCTATTTCAACACTTGGTGATTTCAGCAGTAATGCAGGGAAGTTTGTAGGTAGCAAATTGTTTGGATATAAGGGTGGCTGCGGATATAGTATAACTAATCTCGGCAAAATCGAAAGTGATACAATTGTGGAGGCAACATTTATACCACCAGCGTCACCTGCCAACAAAAAGACAGTAGGCGTTCTAACAGTCAATGGCAAGATGAATATGTGCACAATAACAGCAATTAATAATTGATTCAATTAATAATTGATACAGTCGGGGAGTTTATTGAGAAAGTGATAGAAGTGTTAGCACCTTTGACAAAACAGCAGGTGATTGAATAAATGGATATTGCTTGTACAATGATAGACGTTTTACCTTTTTATTAAATGTGCTTATGCAATAGAACAAAAAATATATGGAGAGTGAGGAAATATTTATGATAAGAAAAGTATTAGTTTCATTTCTAATCATACTCGGAATATTTTTAATTGGCTGTGCAAGTAACGACGATACAAAGGCTGATTACACTTATACAGGTGAAAATGATTCTTGGAAAGTTGAGTATAATGTACATAAAGAGATTACTTTTTATAAGTCAGACGGCAAGTTAGAAAATGATATCTCAACTCGAACAAAACTAGTAGCAACTTATAAAAAAGATATTTCTGAATTATCTTTGGTTAAACATTTAAAAATTAGTTATGAAAGTAGTTATGGTAATGGAGAGTTCAATGGGTACTATACTGCTGATAACCCGCCAAAAACAAAAGTGTTTACATCTCAATCAAGCAGCAAATCAAGTTCAAATGCAAATAAGGAAGATAAAATACCTTTAGCTGATATTAAATACTTAAGCAAAGATAGCCTATTAGACATTGTAGACGAAAAAATTCTAGTGAACATATACCAAGATGGACAAAAGCAAACAATTGAATTGGCATTAAAGTAGAGTATTTAAAAGGTTGGTAATTGATTTACATATAATCAAATTCCCTAATAATCAATAATAATGAGGTGACATATGAACGAGCAAATATATACCGAATGTCCTAAATATGAAACAGAATCATTTATACTAAGATTAGTTGATATGGATGATGCTGAAGAGTTACTGGAATGTTATTCAGATAAATTGGCTGTTGACAAAATGAATGCAGATAATTGTACTAGCAATTTTTATTTTCAGACTGTAGAAGAGATGAAAGAATGCATTTCTTTCTGGTTAGATTTATATAAAAAGCAATGTTTTGTACGCTTTTCAGTTATTGAAAAACAAACTCAAAATGCTGTGGGTACTATAGAAATATTTGGAGGAGAATATGGGGTTCTCCGAATTGACCTTTGTACTAAATATGAGGAGCCTAAGTACATAGAGGAGTTAATACGTATAGCAATTTATGACTTTGTGCGAGATTTTGAAATTCAAAACCTCGAAATTAAAGCAATCAATACTCCGGGTAGAATGCCATTACTAGAGAAGTATGGCTTTGTGCCATCTGCTACTTTTAGGCCTGGGTCAGGCTATTATGAAAGACGCTATATGCAATACTTTTTTAAAGAAAAAGGAATTGCTTACTGTGGTTTAGCCTGCTGTGTATGCAGTGAGAATAAAAACTGTGCTGGATGTCGTAACGAAGGCTGCATAGAAAAAGATTGGTGTAAGTCATTTAATTGCTGCAAATCCAAGAAAATTGACGGGTGTTGGGAGTGCAAGGATTTTCCTTGTGATAACCCGATGTTCAAAAAAATACGAGTTATTGCATTTGCAAATTTCATTGCTGAATTTGGGGAAGACAAGTTAATAGAAGGTTTGAAGCAAAATGAGCAAAAGGGTATGTTATACCATTATACAGATAAATTAGTTGGAGATTACGACTTAGTGACAAATGAAGAGGAACTAATAAAAATTTTGCAAAATGGAATTTGATAATTATTATATTTAAGTAAAATTTACTTAAATATTTAGGGGGTAAAAATGAACAGTAAATTTGAATTTGATTCAGAATATTGTAATGTGAAGTATTTAGAAAAAGAAAATGTAGTATTGCTTAGATGGAAGAAGTTTTGTAGCTTTGAGGATTATAGAAATCCAGCAACATTTGCATTAGAATTATTAAAAGGTTATCCAAATAGTAATCTAGTTGTGGATGCTAGAAATGGTTTTGAAGATGTAAAGGAAGATGCAGAATGGGGATTCAACGTATTATTACCCAATATGGCCAAGACAGACTGTAAATATGTAGTTTTTATTATGGATGGCAGTGAAAATGTTGATGATGAAATAGATATGTGGACAAAGGAATTTGGTAAATATTTTGCTGTAACAAGGGTAAACTCTTTTGAGGATGCTATTAATGCCTTACATAGTGAGATACTTTTACATGTAACCTACAAAGTAAAAAAGGGCACTAGGGAGAGGTTTATACAAAAGGTAAAAGAATGTGGTATTATAACAAGCTCAAAGCAAGAGCCAGGTAATCTTTATTATGAATATTATTTTCCTATTGAATGTGATGAAAGTATACTGTTAATAGAGTCTTGGACAAATGCTAAAGCAATAGAGTTACACATGAAGGCTGACCATTATAAGTTACTTACTGAGCTGAAGAAAGAGTATGTGGAAGAAACACATATAAGGAAATTTTTTGTGGGTTGTCCTTAGCATCAAATTTTAATGGCATTATGTAGATAAATCTTTAGATAAGGAGACCTTGTTAATGAAAGAATTTGTTAAGAATTTTAAATTAGAAACAAACAGACTAATCATTAGAAGGTTTAAATCAGAGGATTGGGTGATTAAAAAAATAATAATTGAATTCAGCTATATAATATGCTAAAATTAGGTAATTTTATATTAAAGGCGTTGAAAAGAAGAGTAAGCAAGGAAAGCTTTTACAGAGAAGCCCAGTTTGATGAGAAGGGTGAAGTCGGGTCTTGCTGAATATGGTCTTGGAGCTGCGTACCGACCAAATTTAACTTGCAGGCTACGACGGGTGCACCCGTAACAGTGCTAAGCTCTAAGTAGATCATTTCCTGCTCGCAGCTGACAAGGTCTATGCCGTGAGGTATAGGCAAATTTGGGGTGGTAACACGAAGTAGTATGTACTCTCGTCCCCGAAAATTATATTTTCGGAGAGGAGGGTTATTTTTTTACTTCGCATTAGTTATTACTTAAAAATCCAAATTTAGAAATGAGGTAGAAGTATGAAAATATTAGTTGGAAGTGCGTGGCCGTATGCTAATGGCTCGTTACACATTGGGCATCTTGCAGCATTACTACCTGCTGATGTCATTGCTCGTTATCATAGATTAAAAGGTGACGATGTATATTTTGTATCTGGGAGTGATTGCTTTGGTACTCCTGTTGCAATAAGAGCAAAGCAGGAGAACAAGAACCCCTCAGAAATCAGTGATTTATATCACAACGAATTTTGTGAATGCTTTAAAAGAATAGGCTTTACTTATGACCTATATGGCAAAACATCAGATGAAGCACATCAAACATTTGTCCAAAACTTTCACAAAAAGATGTATGAAAGTCCATATATTTATGAGAATACAGTTCCTCAAGCATTTTGCGAGTGCTGTAGAACATTTCTTGCTGATCGCTTTGTAAATGGAACATGCCCATCTTGCGGAGAGAAAGCAAGGGGTGACCAGTGTGATGCATGCGGTAAAATATTAGATCCTGAAAGCCTTGTAAATCCTACATGTTCTATATGTGGTTCAGCCCCTTGTTTTAAAGAGAGTAAGCATTTATTTATTGCTATTTCTAAGTACGAGAAAGAATTGAATTCACTTTTACAAGACCATCCTCACTGGCGAAAAAATGCTATTTCTTTTACCAAAAGATATATTAATGAGGGATTACGTGATAGAGCAATTACTCGTGATATTTGTTGGGGAATTGATGTTCCCAAAGAGGGATATGAGGATAAGAAAATATATATATGGGCCGAGAATGTTTTGGGATATGTTTCTCAGAGTTATGAGGTTTGCAAGAAGCGAGGTACTGATTTTTCAGAACTATGGGGCGATGATGCAAAGCATTATTATGTTCACGGCAAGGACAATATACCCTTTCACACAATAATACTACCATCTTTATTATTGGCAAATGGAGATGAATGGCACCTTCCAGATCAAATTGTTTCCAGTGAATATTTGACACTAGAAGGGAAGAAGATTTCAACCAGCAACAATTGGGCTATATGGCTTAAGGATATTTTATACCGTTATAATCCTGATTCGCTAAGATATTTCATTATATCAAATGGTCCTGAAAGACGAGATTCAGATTTTTCATGGAGAGAATACTATAGCAATCACAATAATGAGTTGCTAGGGGCATATGGAAATTTTATAAATAGAAATCTTGCTTTTGTTGAGAAGTATTTCGGAGGTGTTGTGCCTAATGGAAGCATTAATAAGGAAATAGAAGAGAAAATTATTTCTACCTTTACGAGTGTTGGCGAAAACATAGAAAAGGCAAATTTGCGTGATGCATTAGAAGAGATTTTTGAGCTAGTTCGCTTCGGCAATAGGTATTTTGATGCTTATAAGCCTTGGATTACGCGCGATACAAATATTAATGCTTGTGAGAATACTATTTTTAACTGCGTACAGTTGGTAGCGAACTTAGCCACTTTGTTACTTCCTTTTTTACCTTTTTCATCTGAAAAGGTGTGTACATGGCTAGCACTAGAACAAGAATGGGAACCTCAATTTGTCAGGAGCGGGTACATTATACCAACTCGGGAAATATTATTTGAGCGATTGGATAAAAAAATTATTGATGAAGAATTTTGTAGATTAGTCAAAAAGGATTAAAAAGGATTAAGAACAATAGGTTTAGGTGCAATAGAATTCAGTCAAAATGCTAGTTTTTACAATTGTCCCCTATTTTAAATAGGGGGCTTTTGTTTTATTAGAATATATACTTTTAACGTATAATCTTTTATAACTTTTAATGGAAATGTCTATATTGTTTGGAATATACATACTTATAATGTATAATAGCGTTAATAACTTTAAAGTAGTGACAGTCACCTTAACAAAAGTACTTATATCTATATCAAGCAGCCAAATCAAGTTCAAAATGCAAGTAAAGAAAATAAAATACCTTAACTGATATGAATCAAGATAGTCAATTATCTATTAAGACGAAAAAACTCTAGTGGAAATATACCAGGACGAACAAAAACAAACACTTTAATTAAAGTAAAATTAAAATTTAGTATAAAGTTCTGCATACAAGCATATATTTAGAAGCTTATTATTTATTTAACTGTGTCATTTGATATTAGGATGCATATAATATTGTGCATTTGTTGTTGTAAATCAGGCATTTTTATAGAGAGTAATTAAGGAGGTAGTCCAGTGCTTCAAAATATAGATACAATACTTTTCGATTCTGGTGGAGTTCTAAATAAACCTACAAAAGGAGACTGGTTTATTAGCAGAAGTTTTTTTAAGCACGTAAATAAGTATAGATATGGTTCAATTCCAAAAAGAAGAATAAACAAGGCATTTGTAAAAGCTAATGTATACATTAATTCAGTTAAATTTATCAAAACAATTGACGATGAAAGAAAAGAGTTTTATAAGTTTTTCGAAATTTTTTCAATAGAGCTACCTGAACTACGATTAACCAAAGAACAAGTTAATAGTCTTGCAGATTCATTAGTGTTTGACCCTCAAAAATACGAATTTTACAATGATGTTTTCGAGGTAATTCCGAGACTCAAAGAAAGGTATAACCTTGCTGTTGTAGAGGATGCTTGGCCATCACTAATATATGTGTTTGAGCAGGCAAAAATAAAGTCTTTTTTTAATAAGTTTTTTTTGTCATCAATGGTTGGTTATACAAAACCTAATGAAATTATGTTTAGTACAGCTCTTAAAGAAATGAATACAAAACCAGAAAATACACTTTTTATAGATGATAATTATTTGAATTGTTTAGCTGCGCAAAAATTAGGGATTAAAACTATATTAATATGTAGGGATAAAAAGCTTTGGATTTATGAAAAGATCCGCAGCATTGGCAAAGGTTACAAGGTTATTAGTTCATTAAGAGTTTTTGTTTAATATAGAAGGTATGAATCTAGTTTATATAATAAAAAGAATTTAGTTTTATACTTGTCCCTTATTATTAAGTAAGGGGCTTTTTTTATTTGAGTTTGTGTACTTTTAATATGAATCACGTTGATAGCTTTTAGTGGATATACCTATATTATTTGGAATTTATATGCTTTTAATATATAATAGCATTAACAACATTTAATTTAGATGACAAGAAAAGTTTAAGGCAATTAAATTACATAATGATTAGCTAAATATTTAGGAGACATATGATCAAAATAGATAACTATATTTTAAAAGAATATAAAAATGTTACAAAAGATGATTGTCCAAGTTTTTCAGGAATATTAGCAGGCGAATGTAAGGGAGATGCATGGGTTGATAATACTGAAAACCCACAAATAGCAATTGCATATTCACATGCAGTTGGTAGCTTTGCTTTTTTGGGAAGCATAAATAATGAAACTATAAATACTATGTTGAGAGATTTTCTCAATAATTATTTATTTGATTCTTTAAAAGAAAAAGGAGTTAATAATTTTGAATACTCCATTGAAAATGATGGCTTAAAGCCATATATTCAAAAAATGTTTGAAGAAAAGATAGTTCAAAGTGAGAAGGAGTATTCATTCAGATATAGAGACAACTATAATAGCTCAGAATATCCATCGCCAGATAATACTAATTTTGGGTATTCAATATCAGGAATTAATAATATACAGAATCCATCGCCACATAACTATATAATACATAATTCATTACCAGACAATTATATAATGCAAAGGATAGATAATGAGTTTTGGTCAAAAGTTCTTAATGGAGATTATACAAACCAATCATTTTTAACACAAAGACTATTAGAATCATGGGGAAGCATTGAAAACTTTTGCGAAAAAAGTGTAGGCTTCTGTATTACATATTTAGATTGTATAGCTTCTGTGATTTTGGGAACGGCAAGATTTAATAATATAGTACCTATAGATATTGAAACAAAAGATGAGTTTAAAAAAATGGGTTTAGGATATTCTTTGACTATTGAATTTGTTAATGAATGTACCAAAAAAGGATTAATTGCTCAATGGGATTGTGTAGAGTCAAATCCTATATCTTATAAATTAGCGGAGAAGGCTGGATTTGAATTATTTAAGGTAAATAGGGTTTTTTGGTTTGAAATCTAGCTTGTTAAGAGTGTTGTTGAAACAAATAACATTAATAAATAAAAGTATTTAGTAGAGAAGGTATCATCATGGTAGTTAAATTAGTTCAAAAGGATTATATCAGAATAGAAAATTTCTTTAATGAAAATACATACCAAATCCCAGCACTCGCAGTATTAAATGGAAAGTTTCCCGGGAGGGTATTTGTAGATAATAATGAGAAGCCAGAGATTGCACTAGTTTGGGATATATCTAGGTGGGCATATATTTCGTGTAAAGAACTGTTGCCAAGACATAAAAGCTTTATCACTGAGGTTTTTAATAGCGAGATTTTACCTGTATTAAAGATGTTAGGAGAACAAAGATTTGAGGTCTATGCAGATAATGATACTAGTTGGGATTGCATTCTAAATGAAGCCTTAAATGAGTATAAACTAGATAGGCATTATAAGAATACATTTGTTTTGAATAAAGAAAAGTTTTTAGAATTTACTTCTAATCTCAAAGTCCCACAAGATATAGAAATTTGCGAAATAAACTTTCCTATTATTCCAGATGAATTTAGTAAATATGTTGAAAAAGATTGGTCAAATAAAGCAGTCTTTGGCATGATGATAAAGAAAAATAAGAATATAATATCTCAATGCGTAAACAATGGATTTATATATAATAATTATTATTTTATAGATCTTGATACTTTTAACTTTACTGAAAGAAATAATGGATATGGAACATTAATTTCTTATAAACTAATTTGCAAAGAGTTAACAAAAGGTTTATCACCATTATGGGAGACCACTACTAATAACATATCATCTCAAAGGGTTGCGTATAAATTAGGTTTTGAAAAAGTATGTGAATATCCTGTATATTCTATTTCCGGCTACTAAGATTGTTTTAAACTGCATATTTGTTGGAAATGAAATTAAACGTTTTTTGGTGGGAATTAAACTAAATGGTTTTTGGTGGAAATTAAGTTAAATTGTTTATGGTGGAAATAGGAGAAATACATGAAAATAATAATTAAAAGAATTGGGATTATATTAGCTTTTGTACTTATAATATGTGCAATTTTACTTATCATAAGCTATGTCAATCATAGAATACAGTTAGCAAAGGAAGATGTGCTATTTAAGCCAATAGGTAAACAGGTTAACGTAAACGGACATATGATGAACGTATATAGTGAGGGAGAAGGTAATAAAACTCTTGTATTTATGTCTGGAGGGGGTACTTGTTCTCCTTTACTTGACTTTAAGTCTCTTTATTCACAATTAAGTGATGCGTACAGAATCGTGGTTGTAGAAAAAGCAGGCTATGGTTTTAGCGAGATTACTGATAGTAGTAGAGATATTGATACAGTGCTTTCTGATACACGTCAGGCGCTTAAGCTTGCCGGAATTGAAGGTCCATATGTTTTATGCCCACACTCAATGTCTGGCATCGAAGCGTTATATTGGGCTCAGCAGTATCCTGATGAGGTAACAGCTATTATTGGCTTGGATATGGCTGTTCCGAAAACCTATGAGAATTACCCGATCAATATGCCTATTATAAGATTGAGTGCATTTGCTGCAAATACCGGTGTTACACGGTGGTTATCGAGTGCTGAGCAAAGCGATGCAATAAAACATGGCACCCTGACAGAAAGTGAAAAAGAATTATATAAAATCATTTTTTATAGACGAACATGCACTACGGACATGATTAACGAGGTACAGCAAATTAAAACAAGTGCAAAAAAAGTTGCTAATGGAGACATACCAAATGTTCCAATATTATTATTTTCTTCTAACGGAGAGGGAACTGGGTGGAATAAAACACAATGGAAAGCTTTTCAATCAGAGTTTGCAAGTAATTGTAAGAATGGGTCTCTATTAGAATTGGACTGTTCACATTATGTACATGACATAGAATATATAAAAATAGCTAATGAAATGAGGACATTTTTAAGGAATTTATTAGATTGAAAGAGTATTTTATAAGTTTTTCATATAAGATTACTTAAGTTTTCAATAGTAAATATCAGTTTATTTATACAAGGATAAAGGTGAAATGATATGAAAATAACATTTGGAGAAGTTTGTATTGAAACAAATGATGTTATCAAAGTGGCGAATTATTACAGGAAAATATTAGGTATTACTCCAGACCCACATTGCCAGAATGATTGCAATGATAATGTGCATCAATTTATTATTACTGAAGAAACTTCCCTAACTGTTTATAATGATGGAACAGAGAAGAATAACCAAAATCAAAACATCAGTTTAGCCTTTACTGTAGATGATGTTGACCAAGAATATATCAGGTTATTGGATTTGGGAATACAAATAATTGATGCCCCCAAATTACAGCCATGGGGTGCAAAGAATATGCATTTTTGTGACCCAGACGGTAATCACATTTACTTTAGAAGCATACCCAAATGATTGAAATAACAGATTTATAATATTTATTGGGAAATAATGGTCAAATAATGATAAAATAAATATGTTGTAATAACAGTAAGCTAATTATTTATGTATATAAGGGGGAAGTGATTTTGAGAGGAAAATATACAATTTGGGTTATTATACTTTTAATTGAACTCTTTTACTTTTATCAGTTAGTCAACTCTGTTCATTCATCAGATGATATCTTTTTTATTATAACAATAATAGTAGTAACCTTAGTAGTGGGTACTGTAGGAATATTTATAGATGATAGCAAATGATTTAAATTAGATTTTGGGGCTCCTAGAAATTAGTTATATGACACATAATTACACAGTATTACCTAACGGTAATCATATTTATTTTAGAAGCATACCAAAATAATAGAACTGACACATTTAAATTAATTGTGAGGAAAATTAAAAGATGTTCAAAATAGGAGAGTTTTCAAAAATAACACAAGTTTCTATTAGAATGTTAAGGTATTATGATGAACATAAACTGTTAGAACCATATTTTATTGATGAATCAAGTGGCTATAGATTGTATTCTGCACAACAGATTGATCAGTTGAATAGAATTATTCTGCTCAAAAATATGGGGTTTGGTGTCAAGGAGATAAAAGCTTTATTGGAGTCTTGGGATTCTGAAAATATAAGGCAGAACCTTTTAGATCAAATGGAGAAATCAGAAGAAAATATTAAGACAGAAATGATGAGATTGCAGCGTATGCGCTCTATGCTTTACGACTTGGACAATCAAGGTAAAAAGACAAATATTGAAATTACATTGAAGCCTTTACCTTCTCATCAGGTTATCTCTATTAGAAAAGTTGTTCCAGACTACTATAGTGAGTCTTTGTTATGGAAGGAATTTGGACAAATTCTTAAGGATGTCAAAAATTTGGATAAGCTTCAGAGTTTGTCAATATATCATGATCTTGATGACAGGGAAAAAGATGTAGATATTGAAGTATGTATTGTTACTGATAATATTGCTATACATGTAGATAGCGACTCTGTAATCTATAGGCAGCTTCCGAAAGTAGAGATGGCAGCGTGCTTCATGATTTATGGTCCCTATGAGAATATAAACATTGCTTATAAGGAATTTGCATACTGGTTGGAGAAACATGAAGAATACCAAATGTACGGAGAAAACCGGCAAATATGTCACGTTTCAATGTGTAGTACAAATAATCCTGAAGAATTTATAACAGAGCTACAGATACCAATAATATACACTTAAAAAAATAGGGAGCAGAAATGCTCTTTTTTTAATTGACTCTCACATGATGTCATGGTTTATAGTACCTGTATAACAAATTCAATAATTTCAGTATTAAGCTTTAAGGAGATTAGTCTATATTATTTGATTTATTAAAAGTTAATAAAAGAAAAATTTATTAAAGTTAGGGGATTAACCGTAATGTATAAACTGAGACCAATAGGAAAAGTAATGTTGCAGGATGACAAAACCATTATTCAGATAAAAAAGGAGTTTAGAAAGGCTTTAAAACATGTAGATAAATTTAGCCATATTCATGTGTTCTTCATCATAAATAAATGCGGTAAGTCAGTAATGCGAAAAGAAATACTTAATATACAAGAGATGAATTTCAATAAAGGGTTTATTATATCGTCCACAAGTTTTGATATAAATATTGATGCAGAGCTAATTGATATTAAGCCATACTTCCCGAGTGAAGACAGGGTAAACCCAGTTGCAATTAACTCTGCAAATAGAGGAGTAGTAAACTCGTCGAATAAGATAGCTGTTCATAAGGCTGAAGATTGGAAAGAAGGATACCCCCAATACGATATAAATTCAATTGGACAAATTAGAAATGTGCATGGAGATATTTATATACAGCTGGATTATTTAGTTTCTATTAATAGTTCATACATCACAATTTATTGGTGGTTTCATAAATTTGATTCCGATATGTACAGGGGTATTACACAAGCAGATCCACCATATGAGAACGCTCCTAAAAGTGGTATATTTGCTACAAGATCTCCGGTGAGACCTAACCCCATAGCTATTACTATAGCGCATGTTTTAAGAGTTGATAGCAATAAAAAAAGGATTTATATAAATGGAATTGAGAGTTTTGATAAGACACCCTGTATAGGAATAAATGAATATAATTTTAGCAATGATTATATCAAGAATTGTGTTGTTCCAGATTGGCTAAAACATTGGCCAGAGCATTTAGACGATACAGTACAAAAAGCTCAATCAGATGATATTAAAATAATAGATAGCAATTTATGCAGTTTATTAATGAAGTTAGATAAATGCGGTAACATAGAACAAGATATACAGAAGTTACAAGAAGAAAAGACTGAGCTGAAATATGAAAAGCCAGACAATACTGATGTTAACAACTCAGAGCTAGAAACAAAAAGATTGCGAAATTTGAGTGAGATACATGTATTTGGGGCAAGAGAGAATAATTTAAAAGGTATTAATATAAGAGTACCATATAGAAAAATAACTGCAGTAGTGGGAGTCAGCGGGAGTGGAAAGTCCAGTCTTGTAAGCGATACCATCTATGCTGAGTGCAGAAGAAGAATGGAGTATCTTGGTAGTAGCCATAATATTTTAGCAAAACCCAAGGTAGACGAAATTACTGGCTGCATTCCTGCTGTTGTAATCACCCAAGATGCAATACGTGGAAACTCACTCTCAACAGTAGGTACATATTCAGATGCTTATGATTACTTAAGAAGTATTTACGCAAGCGTGGCAATAAGGCATTGTCCAAAATGTGGTCATGAGATAATTGCATTGACAAAAGAAAGAATTATAGCTCTTTTAAAGGCACAGAAGGACGTTAAGATATTTGATTTATCACATAAATTAGGTGAGAAAGCGGAAATATCAGACAGCGGCAGTTTATTGGTGGCAACGGAGAAAGATAGCTTAAAAGTAGAATATGAGAAATGCAATGTAGAATCAGTATTGAAGAAAGACTGCTTAGAAACACGAACTGAGAATATTAATATAGAAGCATTGGTGGAGACCGCTCTATACCTCGGTAAGGGTGCATTCTATGCAGAGCTGGATAATAACTTGGTTTTGCTTCAAACAAAACAAAAGTGCTATAACTGCGATACTCTGATGTTTGAATTGACACCCACTACTTTTAGCTATATGGACGCAGACAGCAGATGTACTAACTGTAATGGGACAGGTAAAGCAGTAATAATTGATGAAAAAAAGGTTATTGACCATCCTGAATTATCTTTATTAGAAGGGGCCTCTTCTTTTTACGGTAAGTTAAAATCCTTTATAAATAATCCAAACGCAAATTGGATGAAGGGACAAGTATTTGGACTAGCGAAAGCAATGAATGTGAACTTAGAGCTACCGTGGGTTGATTTGCCAAATAGCTTTAGAGACGCACTGCTACATGGCTCAGAACAAGAAGTAACATTTACTTATAATAATAAGAAAAATGGCAGAAAGGGTGAAATCAGGCGCCAGGTTGAGGGCATATACCAGATTATTGAACGTATATATGAGGATAACTCTAATCTAAGCCAACTGGATAAGTATATGAGCAAAGTTAACTGCAATGCTTGTAATGGAGAAAGACTAGGCAGGGAGGGCAGAATAGCTACAATAAATAATATACGATACCCTGAAGCCGCAAAGATGACATTCTATGAATTAAGGGAGTTTTGCTTATCGCTGAAAAGCTACCTAAATGAGACTGATTATAAAAAAATAGGGAATACACTATATTCATTAAAAGAAGTTGCTAATGCTGCTATAAAGCTTGGAATTGGATATTTGCAGTTGAATCAGGAAACAAACAGCTTATCTGCAGGAGAAGGGCAACGACTCAAACTTTTGGGTGCTTTTAAAAACCATATGTCAGGCATTTTGTATATTTTTGATGAGCCTTCAAAGGGATTGCATCCAAAGGACTATATAAAAATACAAGGCTTGCTTAAGGATTTGGTAGAAGAAGGAAATACCATTATTATTGTAGAGCACAATGAAGATATGATTAGAATTGCCGATAATATTATAGAAATAGGTCCTGGAGCAGGAGAAAAAGGTGGACTTCTAGTGGGCGAAGGAACATTGAAAGCAATGGTATGCCATAGAAATACGCAGATATGCCGATATATGAATAGAGAAGAGCATTTGATAAGTAGCCATACTAATAGAACCTCCCATCAATATAAGTATATTAGTATGCAGCAATTAAGCTTCAATAACCTAAAAAATATAGATATTAAGTTTCCAATGCAAGCGCTTACTTGTATATGTGGAATAAGTGGAAGTGGTAAATCTTCGCTAGTTAGAGGTGAGATTTTTCTTAGAGCAAAAACAAATAAGCAATTTTCAGAAGTGGTAATGGTGGATCAGCTCCCAATAGGTAAAACTTCTAAATCAATTGTTGCCACTTATATTGGAATTATGGATTTTATAAGAAGAGAATTTGCAGCTATCCATTTATCTAAGGAACGTGGGTGGAATGAAGCATATTTTAGCTTTAATAGTCAATTTGGACAATGTGATACCTGTACGGGAGAAGGCAGAAATAAGGTGAAGTATCTGGAGGAGACCTATGTGCAATGTCCTGACTGTAAAGGCAGACGGTATAAAAATACTATTTTAGAGGTTTACTATAGGGGAAAAAATATTGATGAAATTCTATGCATGTCGGTGGATGAAGCACTACAATTTTGGGATAAAGAACAAAAAGAAGTAATAGGACTATTATCCTTGCAAAAGGTAGGGCTTGGATACTTGAAGCTTGGACAGGGAACATCAACTTTGTCAGGTGGGGAAGCAGCACGCTTAAAACTTGCAAGTGAATTAATAACAAAAAATAGTAGCAATATTCTGTACTTACTAGATGAGCCTACAAATGGGCTGCATTTTTCTGATATTGACAATTTATTAAAGCTGATAAACGAATTGATTTCTAATGGAAACACTATAATTGCAATTGAACACAATAAGCAGTTTATGAGTCATTGTGATTGGAAAATAGAATTGGGCCCTGGTGCTGGAAAACATGGCGGATATGTGATTAGTCAAGGATTTAGCGGGAAGTGATTAGAAAGAGGTTGAATATGTGCAAAATATCATGTATGCTACAGATAAATGGTAATAATTGCTAACAAATAAATGCCATTCATTGTTGAACAACGATAGGAATTAGTAAGTAAATAATTAGCGTAAAGGAATTACTATGAGAGCATTAATACTAGATATGTATGGGGTAATTATGAAAGATCCAGAGGGAGGATTTGTTCCTTTTGTAAATCAAACTTTTCCAGAATTAAGCCGCGAGGATATATATGTACATTGGAATAAAGCGGATGTAGGAGAATTATCCTCTTTGGATCTTTTTAGTAACCTTGGTTATCAGGGAGATTTGAGTAAGCTTGAAAAAGAGTACTTAGATACTATAGAGATTAATGAAGATTTTTATGAATTTGCCACAATGATAAAGCAGCACTATCATTTAGCGCTTTTATCCAACGATTCGAGTGAGTGGAGCGCATATTTGCGTGATAAGTTTAAGATTAGTGAGTATTTTGATGTTGTAACAGTTAGTGGCGATGTAAAAATGAAAAAACCTGATGAGAGAATATTTCAGCTAACGATAGAAAAACTCGGGCACTCGGCAGCCGATTGCATATATGTAGATGACAGAAGGTTAAATTTAGAGGCGGCACAAGCGCTAGGAATGGATGCGATATTGTTTAATAGTAGAAATGTTGAGTACGGAGGGAAAACAGTGCTTAGCTTTAAAGAACTTGCTGATATGCTGATATGTTAGGTAGATAAATGTAATCTGGAGTAAGGCCATAGAGTGTATAATTTAATTGCAAGGAAGTGAAGTATTATTGAAAAGTGAAAATATCACTGCGATTTTATACATATTAGCCGTTCTATGTGTATCGACCTGATGATAGACGATTATAGTGGGAATGATGATGGAATAAATGTTTTAAGTAAATTGGTTAATGTTGGAGCATAATTTTTAACATTAATTATTACTTGTAATATGAATAAAAAAAATAGCAGAATTGGATTCGTCTTGGGGGGATATTAATATGTCGAGTTCTAATATTAAAAAACTATCTATATTATTAGCTTTTTGTTTTCTAGTGTTCATACTAATTAGCTGTACTAGCACAGAACGTAATAATTCAGCACAAAATACACATGATTCAAAAAATATGCCTGATGACTTTGATATTTATTATAGTGAATGGATTAACGTTGATAATAAAAATATATTTGATACCTATAATGGATATATCCAAAAGGACTTAATTACAGCAGGAACTTCTAAGATAAAGTATTCTGCAACTAAAGAAGTTCTAGATTCAATTTATCAAGAAATAATAAAATTAAATATGTGCTCTATTGATAAAGAAATGACATCATCAAAACTAACTAAAACTAATAGTATTGTTGGCATGAGTCCGTGTACGTATTATGAAATTAGTTTTACTATTGATGGTAAAAAGTATACTATACTAGGTGATGAGACTTCTGATTTATATATAAATGAAAATGAACAAGCTAATAGCTTCTGCAGCTTTATTCAGTTTATGAAGAATTTAATACACTCAACAGAGGAATATAAATCGTTACCAGAAGCAGAGGGTGGGTATGCTTAGAGCGTTATATACAGTTTGGCAATAAAAAATAGAAGTTTTACCCTGTACCCATAAGGGTACAAATACATTAAGCTAATTTACACCTGAACAATAAGGCACAACAGCAGGCCTTACGAGGATTCTCACAGGAGTTACGAAAGTATTTCTTGTTGAGGCATTGTGTAAAATTATTATTGATAATAAAATAATCTTAAATATGATTTTAGATTAGGAGGTACATATGAAAGATATTGATGAACTAAAAAAGATAGCTGTGTTAATTGATGCGGATAATACTCAATTATCAAAGCTTAAGAGCGTTTTGTCAGAGATTTCTACTCACGGGCATATTATAGTAAAACGAGCTTATGGAGATTGGTCAATTCCTGCACTAAAGAATTGGAAAATAGAGTTGAATGAATTGGCTATCCAGCCTATACAGCAGTTTGCCTATACCAGTGGTAAAAATTCTACTGATGCAGCAATGATTATTGATGCAATGGACCTTTTATATACCGATAAATATGATGCATTTGCGCTTGTTTCAAGTGATAGTGATTTTACTATGCTCGCTTCAAGACTGAGATCTTCCGAAATATATGTATTCGGCGTGGGGGAAAAGAAAACTCCAACGTCATTTAGAAATGCATGTGATGACTTTATATTTACCGAGAATCTGGGGACTCCAATTATCAATAATGAAAATGTAAGCAATAAAGCTGAATCAGGTGTAACATCAGCTCAAGCTATAAAAATTGATGAGAATTTTAAAGAGGTATTGGAGTTACTTGACTTGGCATGTGAAAAATATCCTGATGAGGACGGATGGACTAATGTAAGCTCTGCTGGAACCTTTATAAAGCGTTCAAAACCAGATTTTGATTCTAGAACGTTTGGATATCTAAAATTACCGGACTTTATTGCTAGTCTTGAGGATAGATATGAGATGAAAAAATATAAAGGCAAAGGTACAGTTAATATTATTGCTTATCGTAAGAAAAAGAAAGGTAAAGCATAATGCAACCCTGTAAACTCTTTGAATAGTATATCCTTAAAAATGATGATATCTATTTCTTAATATTGGTTACTTCCAGGAATAGAAACTAGTAAGATGAGCAGCCGATGCATACATAACTAATTTGAAGAATGTATATATAACTAATTTAAAGATGCTTATTTAACTAGTTAAATAGAGGTAATATGTATGAGAACTGAACAGGAAATGTTCAATATAATTATAAACAATGCAAAAGAGGACCAGCGCATCAGAGCTGCTTATATGAATGGTTCTAGAGCAAATCCAAATATTAAAAAGGATAAATATCAGGATTATGATATTGTCTATGTTGTAACAGAGACATCTTCTTTTTTACAGGATTCAAACTGGATTACTCGTTTTGGGGAACTTGCAATGGTTCAGCAACCCGATTCAAATGATTTCGGCTGGGGGCAAACTTCTGATTTTGGTAGTTCATATGCATGGCTTATGTTATTTAAGGACGGTAATCGCGTTGATTTACAAATAAAAATAAAGGATGCTATGCTAGAAGAATATCTTGATGATACTTTGACCGTTCCATTAATAGATAAGGATAACATTCTGCCACAAATACCGGCTTCAAACGACAGAGGGTATTGGATTAGTAAGCCTACTAATGCTCAATATTCTGGATGCTGCAATGAATTCTGGTGGTGTCTGAACAACGTAGCTAAGGGTATTGTGCGTGATCAAATCTCCTATACAATGAGGATGTACTATGAGGTAGTTCATGTTCAGTTAGATAAAATGCTTGAATGGTATGTTGGCATTGAGACTGACTTTTCTGTTTCAGTTGGAATGTGGGGGAAGTATATTAATGAATATTTGCCTGTGAGATTATATGAGAAATACAAAAGGACCTATTCTACATATGAGGACTTGTGGACCGCAATTTTTGTAGCATGTGAGTTATTCCGGACAGTTGCAATTAATGTTGGACAACACTTAGGATTTGACTATAATAGAAGTGATGATGATAACATGATGGAATATATGACAAAAGTCAAAAATAACGGGCTTTAGTTTTATCTGTCGGGGGTATAGACATGGAATTATGGGATGCATATAATAAGGACGGGCGCCTAGCGGGTGTTGATTTGGTACGTGGACAGCCTATACCAAATGGTTTATATCACATAGTTAGTGAAGTACTTGTAAAACACGTAGATGGCTCTTTTTTGTTAATGCAGCGAGACTGGAGCAAGATTGGATATCCAGGTTTTTTTGAGACAGGAGCAGGTGGTGCAGTAATAAAAGGTGAAACTCCTTATGATGGTGCACTTCGTGAATTGAGAGAAGAAACTGGTATTTCAGCAAATGAATTGACTCATATTTTTACATATAATGATATGAACCATATATTCTTTTATGGCTACTTGTGTATTACAGACTGCGATAAAGCAAGTATAACACTCCAAAAGGGAGAAACTATCTCTTACCGTTGGCTTAGTAGAGATGAATTTTTACAGTTTATTGAAACAGATAGTTGTATTCCTTTCCAAAGAAAAAGATGGTCACTCTTCATAAAAAAAATATAATTTAGTAACTAAAAAGTCTCCTATCGGAAATAGGGGACTTTACTTATTTATAGTAAGTATTTTTGATAAACTATTAATTATCATGTTGGCTTTGTTTGGAATATATACACATTTATGGTATAATAGTGCTACTTGCGAAAAGCCTTTGAATAAAGTTAATTCATCAAGGAGGACAGTAAATGTTTCAGGTAATGACAAGAGATAATACTTATAAAGACTTATTTTTATCAGTAGTTTCAATCTACAAAATAGTTCATAACAAAGGATTATTACGTGGTTACTTCACTGAGGACAATTTTAAGACAATATTTTCTAGCTCTAAGAGTATTTTAGAAGCAGCTGTAACTGCATATTGTGAAGGTTATATGGACTCAATATTTTATTTTATTATTGAGCTAGAGTACAATAGGGCTATAAATCAGGATAAAAGTATATCTGATAAGGAATTATGCGAAATTACACTTGCAAAAGAAATGGTGCGATACATAAGAGAGAAAAACTATGATGCCATTTATGAAGTGATTGGATATTTTTGTGATGGCACAACAAGGTCTGAACTATTTAATTAAGATTTGGCTAATAGGTCCGTCTTCCTATTGTTACAGGGTACATACTTATAACGGGCTTCATCAAAAGTAATGGCCCTAAAACTATTTAAATGTAATATAAGTAGCAAAGGAATTAAGGAGGTCAACAAATGGAATTTAGGAGAGCTAACAGAGCTGATATGGATATGTTTTTAGATAATAGGATAGAGTTTGTTACGTCTATTCGAAATATATCTGATATAGAATCATTTAAGCAGAGCACAAGACAATATTTGCAAGAGCATATTGATAAAGATGATTTAATTATTTTTATAGCTACAGAAGAAAGTAGGATTGTTTCTTCTTGCATGGCATGTATATATCTAATGGTGCCACTGCCAAGTTGCCCATCAGGGAAACTTGCAGAGCTACTGAATGTATATACCATAGAGGAATATAGAAATAAAGGTTATGCTATAAAATTACTACATATGTTAATTGAAGAAGTAAAGAATTGTGGAGTAAAAAAAATATTACTAGATTACACCGATATGGGGTATCCATTGTATAAAAAGCTTGGTTTCAAAGAATTAGATAGGCATATGGAACTGAGCCTATAGGCTATTTTATTAATATTACTAAATTTCATGGTATTATTGGTAAATGCATACTTTTATTGTATAATAATGCTATTACTTAGGGCATTTACTTAGAACATTTGGAAATAGAGGTGCTATATGAGGAACATGTTGAAAAGAACTATATATGCGATTTTAATTCTGTTGGTATTAACTACACCACAAAGCTCTCTTGCAGCAAACATATCGAATAATGGAGTTAATAAAATAAATGGTGTAGCAACAAACTATAGTATTGTGAGGACTAAATATGATAAAAATTCAAAGACAATAGACATTTTTTATCCTCAAGTTAACGGTATTAAAGATAAATCAAGGCAAGCAAAAATCAATAAATTAATAAAAGATACTGCATTAAATACAGTGCAAGACTCTGATATAATTTTTGATTGGTATGATTTAGATTATACAATAATGTGGAGCAGTGACAATCTTTTAAGTATTAAATTTTCAGGAAATTCTTATGTTGAGACTGCGCCTCACCCTAATAACGAATGTTTTATGATAAATATCAATATGAACAATGGAAATAAAATTGTTTTACCTGAGCTTATTAGCATTAATAATGATTTTCTTAAATTATTTATTAATAAGTCGGAATTTCTTAATGATCCTGTTGAATTGCCAGCTGACACATTGATGGAGCTAAAAGAAGATATGTTTAGTATTAATAACCTAAAATATGATTTTGATAAGAATGCTCAGTTTTATTTTACTTCAAAAGGAATAGTTTTTTATATTAGTACTTATCATGCTATAGGGGATTATACCCTATTTTCATTAAAGTTTTCTGACCTTACAAAGTATATAAAATCAAATACATTATGGAACAGTGTCAAATCTGATTTTGTAGCTACAGACTATCAAATAGTTAGGGATCAGTGCTTTTTGACCAACTTAGTCCCATATGGTGATGTTTGGTTTGTATCAGGCTTTAATTCCACACAAAACGGAATTAAAAAAGATCTGAGTTTTTATCTGATAGATAAGAACAGTAAAGTTAAATATACCTTTCCAGCGTTATTTTCTAACAGTTCAGGATATTATGGTATTACAGCAGTAGCTTTTAGAGATGTAAATAATGATAATAGAAAGGATATTATCATTATAGCAAATGTAAAATCAAATAAGGAAACTGAAGTTGATGAAGTAGGGGTTTATCTTAACAAAAGCAATGGCTTCGTTATTGATAAAAAATTAAATACATATTTAAATTCTAAGCTCGCTGATATTAAGACGATATCTGATGTTTTAAAATTAACTAAGAATTATTATAAGGGATAGCTATACCATAAAAATTGAAAGGAGATTTATGGATAATCAAATTAGTATTAGGAAGTTGGTAGATGAAGATATACCGATGTTTAAAAAATGGCTATATGTACCTCATGTAGCAAAGTGGTATCATGAGCCATTGGACTGGATATATGAAGTTGAAAACAGAGAAAAAGAATTCCATTGGATAAACCATTTTATTGTTGAATTTAATGGTAATCCCATAGGCTTTTGTCAGTACTATGAATATAAAAATAGTGGTGAGACTTGGCATGGGAACGTTGAATTAGAAGGCACTTATAGCATCGATTACTTAATAGGTGAGCAAGATTATTTAAAAAAAGGATATGGAAAAGAAATAATAAATTGGCTAGTAGATGAAATAAGGCATATTCCAAAAGCAAAACGTATTATTGTTCAGCCTGAAAATGAAAATCTAGCTTCTTGCAATACTTTGCTTACAAATCAGTTTTCGTATGATACAACCAACGAGATTTTTATTAAAACCATATAAAGAATACTGTCTCATGCGTAAGCATAATGTACAAAACTTTTTGGACATATAAATGGAAGGCGAATATAGTTTTGCACCTAACCATATATAGGGATTTTAACATAACCAGAAGTCATTAACTATATAAGGAGTTGTATTTATGAGAAAAATAATTAGTTTGTGTGTGATTTTAGCAACATTGGTACTGCTGTGTTCATGCAGCCTTAGTACAAAAGAAGATCAGGATTATAAATTTGAACCCAATTTATCAATAGTGGAAGGTACATTGATTACTCGAATGTATTATGGGCAGCCAGGATATGGAGAGGACCCCGAGAATGATGCAAAGGAGTATCCATATATACTGCAATTGGATAAACCTATTAATGTTAAGGCGCAAGAAGGGGACATAATGAACTCGGATAAATTTGATGTAAAAGAGATACAAGTGGTACCTTTAGGTGAAGAAGATTTAAAATCTGTTGATAAGTATCTGGATAAACGTATAAAAATTGAAGGTACTCTATTCAGTGCTTTGACAGGCCATCATCATACTGAGGTTTTAATTGAAGTCAAAAGAATTCTAGATTAGTACATTAAAGTGTTATATATTGTAAGGCAGGAGAAGCAATGGGGTGTATAGAACTGGGTCAATGTGCGCAATCATCAAAAATAAGATGGGTGGAACTATGAATTTATTTTTCAGAAAAGCTGCTTTATGTGAGCTAGACACAGCACTTAGTTTACTAAAGCATGCAGCAGAGTGGCTAAATAATCAGAATATTGACTACTGGCAAAATTGGAGCAATCCCGAGGAGATTTATGTAAATTGGATTGCTGAAGGGTTTCAGAATAATCAATTCTTTTTTGTAGAGGATAAAGATTTTCTTGTTGAAAGTAGAGCTATGATAGTTGGGATGTACAGATTGCAGTATGAGGATGAACTATTTTGGGGAAAAAGGGATGATAGAGCAGTATATATTCATTCTTTTACTACCGAAAGAACCCTAAAGGGCAATAACATTGGACAAGCAATTCTGAAATACATAGAGAATAAAGCCAAGGACGAGGGCATTAGTTATATTAGGTTGGATTGTTCATCAAGTGTTGAGGGGCTATGCAAATACTATGAACGTATGGGCTTTAAGGCTGTAGGACAGATAGAAATGTTCGGAGAAGTTTTAACACTATTTCAAAAGGAAATAGAATAAACAACCGTGTAACAGATTAACTAAAGATAATATTAACAAGGAGACTAATTAATTAACTATGGATAGAGAATGTTATGCATGTGAATGTTTTAGTAGTGGGTTTAATTGTGCTCAATCTGTTTTTACTGCTTTTTCAAGAGAACATGGAATTGATAATAAAACTGCATTGAGAATCTCAGGCTCATTCGGAGCTGGAATGGGATACTTAAGCGAGGCTTGTGGCGCGGTTACTGGGGCTTTTATGGTGTTGGGTTTAATCTATGGACAAGATGAAGATGATGATAAATATTCAAAGGCAAGAAATTATCTTCTGGTAAAAGACTTTGCTAATAGATTCAAAAAGATTTATGGCTCTATTAATTGCACAGAGCTGTTGAATATTGATTTGAGTGACGAGAAACAGCTCATTGCTGCAAGAGCTACAGATATATTTAAAACAAAGTGTCCCAAATACGTCAGTGATGCGGTCAAAATATTAGAAGACATTATCAATGAAAATAAGATATAGATAGCTGGTGTGTTTGATCCGGACGGGAAGGTAATACTGGAAGCTGCAAGAAATGAAAAAAGTCTGCTCATATATGATTACTTAAAACCTGAAACAAACTTTGGGGCATTGGGGAGGCTAAAACATTCTCAAGAATTAATCAGTAAATAATATTACACTCAACTAATTATTATGAAAGAATGATTTATAATGACAGTGATAACCGAAGAAAACATAAAACAAAGTTTAAATAGAAGTAAAAGGGATGTAATGCTATTTTTAGTGTTTGCATTTAGCATCCCCCTAGTTTGTAGCGTATTAATAGTGAGTTGTTCCTTTTTTAAATCGGGAATTTTTTATTTAGTATTATACGGTATAGCGGCTGCTTCACCTGCTTTAGCAGCAATTTTAGTAGTGCTGATTGTATCTGATGGTACATTAAGGGATTTCTTTTTACAAAAATACATAAAGAATATTTCATTTAAATACTGTTTAATTGGTTTGTTTGTACCTGCTATAGTAATTACTTGTGGGAAGCTAATTAGTAATTTTGTAATGGATAATAATGTGCTTTTTGTGTTACCAAGCTTAAATAAGGTGATAATAATTTCTTGGGCGCTTTTTGCTGAAGAGTTAGGCTGGAGAGGTTATCTTCAAGAGAAGTTAGATACAATATTTTGCGCATGGTTAACTCCCTTGATAATAGGCTTTATATGGGCTTTGTGGCATTATCACTTTTTTATTACGGGTTCAATGGAGGTTCCTTATATTGCTTTTGCCTATGGTTGCATCGTTGAAAGCTATGGCTATTATGTTATCACTAAACTGGCAAAAGGAAATGTTGTTCCTGCATCTATTTGGCATTTTTCGGGAAATCTTTTTTTCTGCTTGTGTTTAATCAATCCAAACTGGAATGGGGATAGCATGGTTCCTTATTATATAATAAATGGATTGTATACGGTTTATATTTTTGCTTTTATTGCTTATTATTGTAAAAGGAAATATAGAAAGTACTAGAGGTAGGAAAGTATGCAGATGTAGCGTGGGGTACAAAAAATGAGCTTTAATGAAACGCTGTACAAGGATTTTGATAAAAAATGCACAAATAGATTTGGATATGAGCTTGGACGTAAGATTTTTCTTGATGCTGAACAAAGACTAAATAAAATGATTGCCAATATTGATGACAAGAACAACGAGATGATACGATGGCATTTAGAGAAATGCTTATTACCAACTATAGCAATGTATTTATCATTAAAAAACTTTGAGGATACTAATAGTTTGGCCTATGATGTAACGTTTGAAGTATGCCAAAACGTAGCTGATAAGAATAAAAAACGTTTAAAGATATTGGGGAAAATGCCCCTTGGCTATTTTGTATTCAAAATGTTTGCCAAAAAATATATCTTAAAAAACTATCCTGTTATTTGTTGGAATACAGAATGGATTAAGTACAATTATGAAGAGATACATTTTAATTACTATAGCTGCTTATACAAAGAAACCACACAAAAATACCAGTGTCCGGAGATGTGCTCGATTTTTTGTGCAAATGATGTCACAACATTTTCTGCACTAGCTCCGAATATTATCTTTGAAAGAACAGAAACTCTCGCTAATAACAACGATAAGTGCGATTTCCATTTTAAACATAATAGGCGTCCTATACAAAAGGCTGATAATGAGTTTAAGTAGACAGAGGATTACCTAGATAAAGGGGATGTATATAGTAATATGAAAAAATGGATAACAAAAAATGGTTATATTGTTTATAAGATTTTGGGCGGAAGAAGTAATGTTTTTGCTATTTGTTATAATCAAAAGTACTTGCTAATCGATACCTCCATACATAGAAATGAAAAAAAATTGTTAAAGGCTCTAGATAGGTTGGGAGCAACAAAAGAGAATCTGATTGCACTGATGCTAACGCATAGTCACTTTGATCATGTTGCAAATGCTCATAAGATAAAGCAAATATATGATACAAAGATTTATATTCATTCCAGTGAAAAAAGGGATTTACAAGATGCTATAGTTAAAGTTCCAAAGGGGATTAATGCCATATCAAGTTTTTTTTCATATCTAGGGAGCAAGTCCGCTGAAAAATTTAAATTTGCTGAAGTTCAACCCGATGTTTGTGTCGAGGATTCATTTGATTTTAAGGATATAGGGCTCAATATAACCATATTGCATACTCCAGGACATAGCATTGGTTCAATGTCAATTATTGTTGACGGGCAAATAGCCATTGTAGGAGATCTAATGTTTGGAGTTTTTTATAATGGACTAATTCCTCCGTTTGCAGATTTCCCAAGCGAGATGATTAAAAGTTGGGGTAAGTTATTAGAAACAGAGTGCAAAATATTTTTGCCATCTCATGGTAGTGAAAGGAATAAAGAATTGGTGCAAAAGAAATATGAAAAGTATATCAGAGCTTCTTTTAAATTTAGATAAAATTCATACTACTAAGTTGGGTGTAATGAGAATAAAGAGAAATCTAATTTTAGATGATGATGACGTTGTAGATTGGTGCACTAAAAAAATATTGCTAAAGGATGCTGCAATAACAAAAAAATGGTAAAAACTGGTACATAGAAGATTACCGAATTACAGTTAATGCTCACAGCTTTACGATTATAACAGCCCATAAAGTGAAAAGGTAGGTAAACATAGGGAATGAGTATGTTTTAGAGATGTGATCGATAAGTACAATCAAATAAAAGGAGGCTAATTATGAAGCTTGAACACATAGCTATGTATGTTAATAACTTAGAAGCTACTAAAGACTTCTTTATCAAATATTTCAATGCCAACTCAAATGATGGATATTATAACAGCAAAACACAGTTCAAGTCATATTTCTTGACATTCGAAGATGGAGCTAGGCTAGAAATAATGAATAAACCTGATTTAATCAAAACTGAAAAACATTTAAATCAGCTTGGGTATATTCATATTGCTTTTAGCGTTGGAAGTAAAGAAAAGGTTGACTTACTGACTGTGAGATTAAAAGAAGATGGATATGAAGTAATAAGCGGACCAAGAACAACGGGAGACGGCTATTATGAAAGCTGTATCATCGGCTTAGAAGGCAATCAAATTGAGATTACAATTTAAAAAATACTATTTACAGAGCATGGTGATAGGTCATCAACCAATTGCAGTTCTTGAAGAAGAAGTTATTCTACATTTTTATGATATGTTAAAAGGAGAAACAAAAATGAAATCTTCAGAAGTTAAGTTCAGATATGCCAAAAAGGAAGATACAGGATTGATATTGAAGTTTATCAAGGACTTGGCGGAATATGAAAATATGTTAGATGAAGTTGTTGCAACAGAAGAACTTCTTGAGGAATGGTTATTTGAAAAGAAAAAGGCAGAAGTACTTTTTGCAATTATAGATGATAAGGAAATAGGATTTGCGTTATTTTTTCATAATTTCTCGACCTTCCTTGGAAAATCAGGGATTTACCTTGAGGATTTATTCGTACTTCCTGAATATAGGGGGCATGGCTATGGCAAGACAATTCTCAATCAGCTTGCAAAGGTGGCTGTAGAGCGAGGCTGCGGTAGATTAGAATGGTGGTGCCTCGATTGGAATAAACCTAGTATTGATTTTTATTTGTCTCTTGGCGCTCAACAAATGAGTGATTGGACTGTTTATAGGATTTCAGGGGAAACATTGCATAATATGGCTAAAGAGTAACTGGTTAGTCAATAAAATGATATAGTTTTTACATAAAGCGATGGATTATCTAAATAAAGGTATAGAGTTATCTACAATAAAGGAAGGGTGAGAATATGTCTGCTGATAAAGAATACAATACTTTAAATTGGCTCTACAATGCACTTTATGGGGATTTGAGCAAGGAAGAATTACTAGATTTATACTTTATTAGGACCCATATAAAATTAATTGATACATATGATAAGAATAAAGTAAGATTGATAGATGCTGCATGTGGAAATGGTATTCAGGCATTATCGCTAGCTTTAAATGGTTATGAGGTTGTGGCAACTGATATTAGCGAAGAAATGATTAATCTGACTATATACAACGCGAAAAAATATGGTGTCAATATTGCTACTGATATAAAGGCTTGGACGGAACTGCCGGATATATATAAGAACTCATTTGATATTGTTTTTTGCACAGGAAATTCCATCGTACACTCTAAGGATAGAAATTCTAGGAAGAAAGATTTAGAAGCGTTAGCAATGTTATTAAAATCCGGCGGAACGCTTGTACTGGAAACCAGAAACTGGGATAAAGTAATAGCTGAAAATAAGATCTTCACAGTATATAATAAGTTATCATATAAGCAAAAAGAGTATATTCCACTTTATCATTGGCAGCTTAATGGCATTGAAAATGAGTCCAATGTAGATATCATTCTGCAAGAGATAAATGAAGACAATAGTGTTGAGCTTTATACCAATACACTGTCCTTTACACCTTTTACACATAATAGCTTAATAAACCAACTTACTGAAATTGGCATGAAGACTGTTTCTGATTCATATGTTGCTGACTGTGATTGGTATCATGTATACTGTAAGAATACATAATAATGTCATTATCTAGCTAGATGAAGCCTGTTATTAGACTCCTTTCTAGAGCCACATTATCTAGTTTAAGTTTACATTTCTAAATTAAAAGGAGGAGAATCCATGCGAAGAAAAGATCGTGAAATAACCAGTCTCCAAGATATTAATAGTATTATAAGTAAGGTAAAGGTATGCCATCTTGCTATGGTAGATAATGGCTTTCCATACGTTGTACCCTTGAACTTTGGTTACACATTACAAGACGATGTGCTTACCATATATTTTCATAGTGCTAAAGCTGGACGAAAAATAGATATTTTAAAAGAAAACAACTCAGTATGCTTTGAAATATCATATGAAGGAGAATTAGGCGTGCACCAAAATCCTTGCGAGTATGTTTTCTATTATGAAAGCGTAATAGGGTTTGGAAAAGCCGAGTTTGTTGAAAATGTACAAGAGAAATGTGAAGCACTCGCACTATTGATGAAGCACCAATCAAACAAGGAATTTATTTTTACCAAAGAACAAGCAGACAGTGTAAGTGTTTTCAAGGTCGAATCAAAGAATTTTGTCGGTAAGAAGAAGTCTAATCCCAATGCCGTTAAGAATAGTATTGAGTAATATAACGTATGATACATATTTATGTACAATTTATAAATGAGGAGCAAATAAAGAGATGCTGAGATTAAGGCCTTACAAGGAATGTGATGCAGAGCATATAGTAAAGTGGATTAAGGATGAATACACTTTTAGAAGATGGTGCGCTGATAAATTTGAGAGCTACCCTATTACAGCTGAGGATCTGAAAAACCACTATAGAGAAAAGTACGATAACGATGGATTTTATCAGATGACAGCCTTTGATGAAACAGGGGTTGCTGGTCATTTAATAATGAGGTTCCTTGATGATGCAAAAAAGGTATTGAGATTTGGGTTTATTATTATTGATGATGAGAAGCGTGGAAAAGGGTATGGAAAAGAGCTTGTTGTGTTAGCCTTAAAGTACGCATTTGACATTCTAAAGGTTGATAAAGTTACACTTGGAGTTTTTGACAATAATCCAAATGCAATTCAATGCTACAAATCTGTTGGGTTCAATGAAACTGGCAAATTGGAGTATTACCAGCTTATTGACCAAAGCTGGAAGTGTATTGATATGGAGTATTCACTATTGGTGTAGCTATATGTGTTATAAAAATGTTTACTTAAAGCGTTGTAATCTATTACCTGTTAATAATTGTAATATTTTAACTTAATATAATATACTGGATTATATTTACTTTTATCGCTTGGTTGGTTTAAAATAATAGTACAAAGATAAAAACACAGCTCCGGTTGGTAGTCCGGACGCAGCGGTGCTGTCAGTAACCTGCCTCCTTTGGTTGTCCATTCTTTGTAGTGTAACATAAAGGAGGGGTAGCTTATGCTAGAGACTATTTCAAAGATAACTACTTTTTTTGAAGATCCTTTTTGGATATGCATTTATGAACGTGAAAGCAATGGTCAATACGAGGCTAGTAAAATTACGTTTGGTGCAGAACCAAAGGAATATGAGGTATATGAATACCTTCTAAATGAGTGGGGGCATCTATCTTTTAGTCATGCTATCTGTGTAGATACCATTGAAAAAAAACCTATAAACCCAAAAAGGCTGCAGCGAGTAATTAACAAGCAGTTGAAGGGGACTGGTGTAGGCACTAAAGCTCAGCAAGCTTTGAAACTTCAACAGGAACAAAACAAACTGGAGAGAAAAACTCATTCCCGTGAACAACGGGAGGCCGAAAAAGAGCACCAGTTTGAATTGCGCCAGCAAAAGCGAAAAGAAAAACACAGGGGACATTAGTTCCCTGTGTTTTTTATAGATTTTATTGTTACATTCTTTATAAATATAATGATTTTTTTGTTATATTTTTTATTGCTAGAATATTTTTATTGAGTTATAATAGGATAAATTTGGAGGTAAATTATGGATAATATTATTAAAAAAATATTTTTAAGTTTTGGAGCAGACGTTTGCGGTATAGCTAATATTGACTCTTTTCATGAGGCTCCTCAAAACTTTAATCCCAAAGATATATACAGTGACTGCAAATCGGTAATTGTGTTTGGCAAAATTATTCCTAGAGGTACAGCATATGTAAATCCACGAATTATATATCACCATTATAATAATATATGCAAGGACGTGCTCGATAAAATAGCATTCAGTGCTTCAAATGAGATTGAACGAATTTTCAATGCAATTGTAGTTCCAATGCCGTCGGACGGCCCATATGACTATTGGAATGCTGACCAGCGTGAGGGTAAGGGCATTATATCAATGAAGCATGCTGCGGTATTGGCTGGTTTAGGTTACATAGGCAAGAATCATTTACTTACCAATAGCAAGTTTGGAAATATGCTAAATATAGGAGCAGTACTTACAAATCTATCTCTACCTTCTGATACACTAGTACCAAATATGTGTATAGATGGTTGCTCGCAATGTATTGATAATTGTCCAGTGGGTGCAATTTCTGAAAAGGGTGTAAATCAGAAGTTATGTAGACAGATCGCATATGAAACTAATTCCAGAGGCTTTGAAGTCACAAATTGCAACAATTGCAGAGTAAAATGTCCTATGGCATTGGGTGAGAAAATATCGACGGTTAAAAAGGATGTATAGAAAGGAATATAATGATGTATTTTTATATACATCATAAAAGGCTAAATATGAGAGTTGAGCTAAATTCTATTGGTACAATAAAAAACGATGTTACAGACCAAAAGGATAATAAATGGGGAGCAGATGTTTCAGAGATAATTATAAATAGTGAGCTACAATCTGGACTTGTTGGATTAAGTGACTTTTCACATTTGATAGTCGTTTATTATTTGGATAAAGCATGTTTTAATAGTGAATTACATCTTGTTCGCAAACCACAGGGAAGAGATGATATGCCGATGGTGGGTATTTTTTCACAAAGAGCAAAGGATAGACCAAATCCAATCGGTATTACTGCAGTTGAAATCGTCTCGATATATGGAAATGTAATTATTGTGAGAGGGCTAGATGCTATCGATGGTACCCCTGTACTTGATATTAAGCCATACTATCCTATGTACGATTGCAGAAATAATGCCATTATTCCTGAATGGGTAAAAATTTTGATGGAAACATATTTCTAATAGGTAGAATAGTCAACAAAAGACATTAATATTATATTATATATGCATCGTGGAGGCGGTAGAATGAAGTTCTATTTACCAATTGAGTTCTCTGATATTATTGAAATGAAAAAACAGAAGCTTAATAGTGGCGTTTCATACTGCATCTATTCAGAAATTACTAATCTCGATAGGCTTGAACTTGATTCTATTTGCTATCTTGGGGATTGTCCCAGAATAGAGGAAGGGAAGATAAGTTTGCCTGAACAAGCAGCGCAAAAAGGGTTAAACCTCTTATTTTCACAGGAAACGATAGAAGATGTAATTCTTAATGCCCTTCATCAAAAGAAAAGCGTAACTGACGGACAAATTTTATCTGCTATTAAGCACTTCACAAAAAACAATAGCTACTTAAAACTCTGATTAGTCCTAGTATTTCATAAAGAGCTATTTTTACTTCAACCAACTTGCTTGTGTACGTAATAGAACTACATGAGCTAGTAGCTTTTACTGGTTTTGTACTATAACCAACTTGCTTGTGTACTCTTGGCCGCTTTTGCGAAGTGCACTGTCCTTATATGCAAGAACATAGTTGTTTGTTGCAACATTCTCTATTTCAAGCATCTTTTTTAATAATGGATTGCAGGTGCGCAAAGCATCCTTGGTTTTAGTAATGATGGGGATGCAAGAGTTTCTTTTAGCTTTGGATAATAGCTCTTTACCATTGTTATTAAAACCTAGAATTCTAGCATATTGAGGCCCGACATATGCCATAAACTCATTCAGGTCTTGTTGTGTCAATCCAGTTAAAAGTGACATTATTGTTCTTTGCAATCTTGTTCTTGTATATCGTTTGGTACTTGCTAAATCTAGTAGCTCATTAATACTGCCCGCTTCAAGTGCAGCACTTTTTAGCCTGTATTCAAGTCCCTCTGATATTCCAGGAAGCTTTGCTATAAGCTGAGTATTCATTGACCTTAGCATGGATAGAATAATGAGCTCAAAGTCCTCCATACTCACAGGTCCCCTGCCAGCAGCAAATTCTCTCTCCAAAACCTGGCATGCTATTTGGGGGACAGCAGAAGCGTATTGAGCACATGCTTCGGTGCCAGCAAAAGAGTATTGGGAGCAATCTTTGGGGAAATAAGTAGCATATTTGGAACCTGCATCAGGAAACTCAGAAGCCCATTGGGTACATGCAGCGGGAACATCTGAAGCGTATTGGGAACAAGCTTCAGTAGCTTCAGAAGCGCGAGGTTTAACTTTATTGGTAGAATCAATTGAGGAATCACAGGACATGATACTTCTTCTAATTGCAGTGGCACTTGAAATAGACCCTGTCAGATGTTTTTCATTGTATGCATTTGACACCCTTTTTACAGTGTAGGGTTTGATTTTACTATTAAGCCTAATAAGCGCCTTTAGGTATTCTACTCCAAGAATATTATTGGAGCTGCTGAGTAACTCATGAATACTTTCTTGAAGCGCTTTATCGGAGAAGTACTGTTCAATTGCGTTTTGCCTTGCAGCAGGAAAGGAGAGGCCGGCCTTTAGCTCAGCAGTCAAATACTGCTTAAACTCTTCGGGCTCTTCGCACAGTAGCTTTGCAATTGACAAAAGCTCATTTACCTCACCATGCTCACTTCCAAAGCTAATGCAATCAACTATTCCAAGGCTGTCCAGTAATTTAACCGCTCCAAAAGCAAAATATTCGGCACTGGACATGGAAAAGGGAACAGGAAGCTCAACTACAAGGTCAACTCCGCTATTCAAGGCAATCTCAGTACGGGCAAACTTATTGATTATAGCAGGTTCACCACGTTGTATGAAGTTGCCGCTCATTACGCAGACAACATAATCGCAGCCAGTTAGCTTCTTTGACTGTTCAATATGATACATATGTCCGTTATGAAACGGGTTATATTCTGCTACTATACCCAGTACTTTCATTTATTTTCCACCTGTAAAGATTATTATATCTATTTATAATTACTTAAACTTCTTACTCAAACAAATTAGTTTAATATGCCATGTTTATAAGTAACCAATCAACATTCTATATCATGAGATAATATTAGAGCAACAACTAGATTATCTGTAAACTGATAAACATTCCATCAAATCAATAGACCATATAACAAACCATCAAATCAATAAACCATATCAATCCATCAATCAATAGACCATATAACAATCCATCTAATCAATAAACCTTAGCCTGCTCCGTTCCCGACACAACAGAATAAGCGCCTTCTGCTAATGCATACAGCTCATTTTCACCTGGGAAAACCAGAACTTGAGCCAGGTGTGAGACTCTTTCGGTAATGAGTCCAACAAGGGACTTGCTATAAGCAGCTCCGCCTGTTAAAACAATGGCATCTACCTTTCCAAAAAGCACAGCTGAATTAGCAGCAATCTCCTTTGAAATCTGATAAGCCATTGCTTCAAATACCTGCTTTGCATGCTTATTGCCATTATTTCTGAGCTCGGATACTTCGGCTAAGTCTGAAGTCCCTAAATAACCCATCATTCCACCTTTTCCAACTAACATTTTATCAATATCAGCCTTCTGGTATTCGCCCGAGAAACATAACTCCACCAACTGCAGGACAGGAATATTGCCTGTTCTTTCAGGAGAAAAGGGGCCTTCCTCAAGACCGTTGTTAACGTCAATAACTATGCCGTTCTTATGGGCTGCTACAGAAATACCACCGCCAATATGAGCAATTATCATGTTTAATTCATTGTAGCTTTTATTGAGCTGTTTTGCGGCCTTTTGAGCGATTGACTTTTGGTTTAGAGCATGAAATGCACTCTTTCTGGTAAATAGGGGATGGCCAGAAAAACGAGCAATTTCGTCCATTTCATCAACTACCACAGGATTAACAATAAATGCAGGAATATTAAGCGGTTTTGCAATAATATCAGCGAGGATAGCACCTAAATTGCTTGCATGCTTTCCGTATCTCAGGGTCCTCAAATCCACTAGCATTTTCTCATTTACAGTATACGTGCCCCCTGACAATGGTCTCATCAATCCACCTCTGCCAGCAACTGCAACAAGGTCAGTAGTATCTATACCACTGTCAATAATAAGCTTTTCAACTGCCTTTTGTGCAACGGGCAGTAAATCTATAACGGATTGTGCATTTTCAAGGCTTTCCTTTGCGTAAGCTTGCTTGCTCACAAATATTTCTCTGATATTATCAGCGCTAATAGCTTCAAATATGCCGATCTTGAGAGAAGTGGAGCCGGGATTTATAGTTAAAATCAAATTTTTTGACATTATAATTACCTCACAAATAAATATTATTGCTTAATGTCTACCAATACCTGCTTGGACAATAGAGACACTACAACAACTGATACAGACACAGCAACCTAACAAACACAACAACATAACAAACTCAACAACATAGCAAACTTAGCAACCTAACAAACACAACAACCAGTACTTATTACAACGTATACTTGCTACAATAGATTCTACTATATCAATACCTACTTGAATACAAAGCAGACAGAGCAATTGAGTGCAGTTTTGCTTTGTAGTCATCCGCTCTCGAAGTAGTAACTATGGGTACCTTTGCTCCAACTACAAGACCTGATGGCTTTGCTTTAGCTAGGAAAACTAAAGTTTTGTACAAAATGTTGGCGGCTTCAATATCAGGTGAAAGCAGGATGTCAACGTCACCAGCAACCTCGCTTTCAATGCCCTTGTGCTGCGCGGCCTCTGCACTAATCGCATTGTCCATGGCCAAAGGCCCGTCAATTATACAGTTCTTGATTTGGCCGCGCTGTGCCATCTTGCAAAGTGCAGCTGCATCAAGAGTAGGTTGCATATTGGGGTTAATCAGCTCAATTGCAGCAAGTATAGCTACCTTGGGCACTTCTATTCCTAGGCTAAGCGACACATTTACTGCATTTTGAACAATATCTGCTTTTTGCTTTAAATCGGGAGCAATGTTTAGCCCTCCATCAGTTATAATAATCATTTTATGGTAATTTTCTATTTCGAGCAGCCCAACATGGCTCAATACTCTTCCTGTTCTAAGCCCCATATCCTTATCAAGAACAACTCTCAGAAGATCAGGGGTTTGCACCATTCCTTTCATAAGGATATCACCTCTGCCACTGGAAACAAGGTCAACAGTAGTTTTGATTGCCTTATCATTGTTGTTTTCTTTTATTATTTCAAATGAAGAAATATCAATCTTTAAGTTATCAGCGATATCAAAAATTTTCCTTTTGTCACCAACCAGACTAACATCAACTAGCCCAAGTTTATATGCTTCATAAACAGAAAGGAGGACATCAGCGTCTTCCGCAACAGCAACAGCAATTCTCTTTTTTGAATTTCCCTTTACAGTTTCAATTAATTCATTCATATTTTTTATCATAGGAATGGGATCCTTTCTAAGCTATGTATTTTCTATATATTTAAGTTAGTATATATGAATCTACATCTATTTATATAAATCTCTATCAATCTCCATCAATGTCATACAACTAATTTAAGATAAAGATATTATACCCACTTAACACAGGGTGAAAAACAAGATATAGATAAAAAGCCGACTATATGTACTATCCAATAATATGATAATAGCAAATTTACATATTAGTGTAACAGTTGATTTTAATTATAATATAAAACAATAAACTATTCACAACAAATAATCGAAAATATGAAATCTATTGTTTCTATTCCAATACAATATATGAAAATCAGTAGTAAGGCATATGATTTTATGCTAAAATAAGGCTCGTTTGCGAACTATTTAACCATTTGTAATAATCACAATACTAATTTATTACTTTATAATAGCCAAATGATTTATTTTCTTAATTATAAAGGCACATGATTAATTCTCAACAATAGTTGAACTTGATTTGAAGTTCTATTGAAAGATAAAACCTATAATGCTTATCAGGCGGTTATACGAATTTAAGAGGAGGGTTACATGCTAAAAATAATAATTGTTGAAGATGACAGGGAACTTTCTCAGCTATTTGAGCATGTACTGATTAAACACGGATATTCTGTTAAAACGGCAGATAACGGTAAGATAGCCCTTGAGGCCATAAACGAAGAGTATTTTGATTTGATTATTTCGGATATTATGATGCCAGTTATGAATGGCTATGAACTTGTAAGCAGCCTTAGAGATGCAGGGAACACCACACCAGTTTTAATGATTACCGCAAAGGATGCCTTCGATGATATGAGGTTGGGTTTTTTATCTGGAACGGATGATTTCATGGTAAAGCCAATCAATGTTAATGAAATGGTACTTCGTGTTGGTGCCCTGCTACGCCGTGCACAGATGATAAATGATAGGAGACAGACCATCGGTAATACGGTAATGGAATGTGATTCTCTTACTGTTTACTATAATGGAGAGTGTATGGTACTTCCCCAAAAGGAGTTTATGCTGCTGTATAAAATGGCTTCTTACCCGGGACGTATTTTCACAAGGCAGCAGTTAATGGATGATATATGGAATTATGACTCAGATGGTGATACACATACTGTAGATGTGCATATTGGTAGACTGAGGGAGCGCTTCAGAGACAATTCTGATTTTAAGATTATCACATTGCGTGGTGTTGGGTATAAGGTGGTTAAAATATGAAAATTAATGTGTTGAAACACCTTCCTATGAGGTTTTGCTTTATACTACTTGTAATGGGGGAGCTCATAACTGTTACCTTGTTTTCAGGATTGGTAATCTACCTGCTGAATAAAGTTACTCATGTTTCAATCTCCATGCCTATTCCATCATTAAAATTTTTGATTTTTGTGAGTATCATTATTGGCGGCGCAATTACTGGTTTTCTGAGTAAGACCTTTATTAAACCTATTCAAAAGCTCAAAAAGGCAATGCAAAAGGTTGCTGAGGGTGATTTTGAAATTCACCTGGAAGCAAAAAATGAGTTTGATGAGATAAAGGATATTTATTCAAATTTTAATCTAATGGTAAAGGAGTTAAGAACTACCGAGATATTACAAACAGATTTTGTTTCAAATGTGTCTCACGAATTCAAAACACCAATAAATGCTATAGAGGGATATGCAACACTGCTTCAAGGGGCTGATGAGCAATCAAAAGAATATCAATCAATTTATGTAGAAAAAATATTGTTCAACACTCGTAAGCTTTCAAATCTTGTAGGAAACATACTTCTGTTGTCCAAGATTGAAAATCAGGCAATTAAATCGCCATTAACCACATTTAGGCTGGATGAGCAAATTAGGCAATCCATTGTTTGGCTTGAAGAAGAATGGGTAAAAAAGGATATAGAATTTGATGTTGAGTTAGAATCAATATTATATACCGGCAGTGAGAATTTATTGCTGCATGTGTGGAACAATTTAATAAGCAATGCTATTAAGTTTAGTCCTATTGAAGGACTAATAGAGTTAAGATTATATCAGAAAGAAAAAAACATAGTTTTCAGTGTTAGAGATAATGGTACGGGCATTAGCGAGCAAGCAAAAAAACATATCTTTGATAAATTCTATCAAAGTGATAGCTCTCACAAGGAGGAAGGAAACGGATTGGGACTCGCCTTGGTAAAGAGGATACTAGATTCTTGCAATGCAACCATTTCGGTAGAAAACATTTCTAATGGCGGTTGTATATTTATAGTTAAGCTACCGTCAAATAATAATCATACTTTTATTAAGTAAAGTAGTATAATTAATGACAAAGGAAGTGGAATGTGATATATATGAATGAAATACCAAAAAAACAAGCAAACGCAGAAGAGTATCATCAATTGTTACTTCGGGAGAATTCGTTTGAGTGGTTTCAGCAGCGTTCTATGGAGTTTACTGTGCTAATGTCCTATTACAAATGCGCTTTAATGGAGATTGAGACTAAGTTCAATGTTTTAAATGTAGAATATTCTCTTCAATACGACAGAAACCCATTTAATAGCATAAAAATCAGGTTAAAAAAGCTTGACAGTATACTCAATAAACTACAAAAACAAGGGCATGAGCTTACTGTAGCAGCTATGGAGGAGCATATAAATGATATCGCTGGTATCAGAGTTGTTTGTAAATTTCAGGACGATGTTTATCTTCTAGCAGATGCACTACTTAAGCAAGATGATATAAGATTAATAGAAAAGAAGGATTATATAGCAAATCCAAAAAAAAATGGCTATCGCAGTTTGCATCTAATTGTGGGTGTACCTATATTTCTTGCCAACGAAAAAAGAATTATGAAGGTTGAGGTTCAGCTTCGCACAATAGCTATGGATTCATGGGCAAGTCTAGAGCACCAATTGCGTTATAAAAAGGACGTTTCATTTACTCATGAAATGGAGAAAAAACTACAAAAGTGTGCTGAATTGAGTGCAGAATTGGATTCTAGAATGCAGGCGTTAAGAGCAATGGTCAAAACAGAAAATGGCCATATTGATGACGATAGTGAAATACTATATGATAAGAAAAATAAGCTGCTTGGTACTTCAAAGAATATGTCTAGCTCAATTGCTTTTGAGTTATAGAATATAGTACTTTGTCTTGAAGGAAGCAAAGTAACAATTTATACTGTGCAAAAGAAAGGAACAATTAACAAAAATGTTGGAATTAAAGCAAATTGTAAAGGAATACCCGGCTGGGGGTGGCAAGGTAGAGGCTTTAAAAGGTGTAGACCTTGCTTTTCGCAAAAGTGAGTTTGTATCCATACTAGGGCAGTCCGGTTGTGGAAAAACAACAATGCTTAATATCATTGGTGGACTTGATCATTATACCACCGGTGACCTTGTTATTAACGGAAGGTCGACAAAGGACTTCAAGGATAGAGACTGGGACACTTACCGTAATCATTCTGTTGGTTTTGTGTTTCAAAGCTATAACCTGATACCCCATCAAACAGTACTTCAAAATGTTGAAATAGCATTGAGTCTGTCAGGTGTATCCAAGTCAGAAAGGAAGAGACTTGCAAAGGAAGCACTTGAAAAGGTTGGACTGGGTGATCAGCTACGCAAGAAGCCCAGCGAAATGTCAGGTGGACAAATGCAGCGTGTTGCTATCGCACGAGCTATTGTAAACAATCCTGATATTGTTCTTGCTGATGAACCAACAGGTGCGCTAGATAGTGAAACCAGTGTTCAGGTCATGGAAATATTAAAAGAAATATCAAAAGACCGACTGGTTATAATGGTTACTCATAATCCTGACATAGCAAATAAGTACTCTACCCGAATTGTGAGAATGCTAGACGGCAATATACTAAGTGATTCTTCTCCTATGTTGGCTGAGGAAATCCTTGAAGAGCAGAAAGTACAAGCTGTAAGTAAAGATAAAGGCAAGAAAAACAGAAAGCCCTCCATGTCATTTGCTACTTCTTTTGGTTTATCCCTTAAAAATCTATTTACCAAAAAAGGCAGAACTGCTCTGACATCATTCGCCGGAAGTATCGGTATAATTGGTATTGCACTGATTTTTGCAGTATCACAGGGTATGACTACTTATATTGATAAAGTACAGGAGGATACTTTATCTTCCTATCCTTTAACACTTGAGGCACAGCATGTTGATCTGGGGACACTCATGGAAACCTTTATTAATGCTGCTACATCCTCCTCCGAACATGAAAAGGACGCAGTATATCAAAAAACTGCATTATATGATCTTGTAAATTCTTTGAACAATATGGATACTAAGACAAATGATCTAAAGTCCTTTAAAAAGTATATGGAAAAAGAGTTTGCAAAGCAGGAGGGACAATCTCAACTAAAGGATGCTGTCAGCGGCGTACAATATACTTACAATATGGATATGCTAATATATACCGAAAACATAGATGGCAATATAATTCTTTCAGATTCACAAAAGGTTGTTCAGGATATGCTGATGAAGTATTTTGGAAGTAGCATGGCGGGATTTGGCGAAATGGACGGGCAAGGAGCAAGTGCAAATTCACCTCTAGCCTCAATGATGACGTCAAGCAGTCCAATGTCTATGAAGATGTGGCAGGAAATGCCCCCTGGAGATGATGGGAAGATAGTTACACCATTGATACAAAAGCAGTATGACCTTGTATACGGTTCATGGCCTACGCAATACAATGAAATTGTACTGGTGCTGGATAAAAATAATGAACTTGATGATATGACACTGTACGCATTAGGATTAAAGTCCCAAGAGGATATTGAAGCTGTCTTTGATGCTGCATTCAACAAAGAGGAGCTGACAAATAAGCATCAGAAGTGGACATATGAAGAAATTTGCGATATGGAGTTCCGCACCATCTTGTCCTCTGACTGTTATACATTGGATGACAAAACTGGCTTATATACTGATTTGAGAAAAACTGATGCTGGACTTAAGTACTTATATGATAATGGTACAGTTCTTAAGGTATCAGGTATCATTCGTCCTAGTGAAAATGCAGTGGCTACCATGCTTACTGGTTCGATAGGATATACAAGTAAGCTTACTGAGACAGTAATTGAGCATTCCAAGAATTCAGCCGCAATTAAAGCACAGCTAGCAAATCCTTCAAATGATATATTTACAGGACTACCATTCAAGGAAAGCACTGGTAATCTTGATGCTCAACAAAAGGCTAAGGATTTTAAAGCTTATATCGAGAGCCTGGACACAAACAGGAAAGCGGACGCATATATAAAAATTATGAGCATTCCTTCAGAAGAACAGCTAGAGGGAGCAGTTTCTCAGGCCATGAGTTCAATTAAGCGAGCTGATATGGAAAAGGCTATGCTGCAAGGAATTTCACAACAAACTGGTATGAATCAGGATGAAATGAAAGATTACGTTACCGGTATGAGTGATGAGGACATATCAAAGCTGTTCACGCAAATGGTAAGGGAGCAGGTTAAGTCACAATTTGCGGCAGAGGTAGAGGCAAAGATGAGCAAAATGACGACCCAGCAGCTTTCATCAGCGCTGGAGATGTCTGTAAATGGCTATACAGATGAGCAGTGTGCAGAGTACTATGATGTTGTTCTGGAATTTTCACCTTCTAGCTATGACAAAAATATGCGTACTCTTGGCTATGTGAACCTGGACAATCCTTCTACTATAAATCTTTATGCCGCAAGCTTTGAACAAAAGGACATTATTGAGGAAGCAATCACTAATTATAATAATAGTGTTGATGAGATGTCAAAAATAGGCTATACAGATTATGTAGGCCTGCTAATGTCCTCGGTAACCACTATTATAAATGCTATTACGTATGTTCTGATTGCCTTTGTAGCAGTTTCCTTAATTGTTTCCTCCATAATGATTGGTGTTATTACACTTATATCGGTTCAGGAGCGTACAAAGGAGATTGGTATACTACGTGCATTGGGTGCATCAAAGAGAAATGTATCAAGCATGTTTAACGCTGAAACGGTCATAATTGGTTTGACCTCGGGACTATTAGGTGTGCTGATTACCTATTTGCTTTGCATCCCAATTAATATGATTTTACACGCTGTGACGGGAATAAATAATCTGAGCGCGATATTGCCAATACCAGTAGCTATTATACTTGTGCTGATAAGTGTGCTGCTCACCTTGATTTCTGGTATTATACCATCTAGAAGTGCAGCAAAGAAGGATCCGGTAATTGCTCTGAGAACTGAATAATATTAAAACAAGAAGCAATAAGTGCTGAGTTAAAAAGCCATAAATTAATATGAAATGTAAAAGCAATTATATAAAAGCAATTATATCGAAAGCAGATAGAATAAATGAAAAATTATAAAAATAATAATTAGAAATATTTTATGAAGCAAGCAAAGTATTTTTTTTGCTTGCTTCTTCTTTTATATATGGTATCCTAGTTACCATATACACCTAATTATGCGTCATTATTTTAGTTCTGATATCTTAGTTATCTATACGACAGTTAGTGGCATTATTTTAGTTTAGGTTTGGAGGGTTAACATTTGAAAAGATATAGATACCAAATGCATTCCCATACATATCCTTGCAGTGCGTGTGGAGATATGTCACCAAGACAATTGGTGGTGGCATTAAATGCTAGTGGATATAGTGGCTGTGTCATAACCAATCATTTCTATCATGGGTACACAGGCATTGATCGTAATCTTGATTGGACAGAGTTCATAAGACAATATGAGTTGGATTATATAGCTTGCTGTGAAGAAGCTAAAAAATATGATTTGGACATCATATTTGGTATAGAAGAGATAGTATCAGAGGGAATTGAGATACTTTGCTACGGAGTTACTCCTGAAATTCTATATTCCAACCCAGAATTATCACAGTGTGATTATAAATTGTGGTATAGGATAATGCACGCAAATGGTGTGCTTTGCATACAAGCCCATCCTTTTCGTGAGCGTTACTATATACCAAAGCCAGGAGTTCTTCCACATGATTTCATTGACGGAATAGAGGTTTATAATGCTGCTAATACCCCAAAAAATAACCTAGAGGCTGAGAGGTATGCACAAGCACATCCGGAACTAATACTAGTATCTGGTGCGGATGCTCACGATGAATTGAGTATTTGTGTTGGAGGAATAGAAGCCAAAAGGCGTATTAGAAATGGAAAAGAGCTAGTAGAGGTATTGAAGTCTCGTGAATATGTACTTATAAAGTAATAAAACATATATATTTAGAAAAATAAGGTAGTAGTGAAAAAGTTAGAGGTAGAAAGAAAAATCCTCCACACATTCGTGTGAAGGATTTTTGGTGGAGGGAGATGGATTCGAACCATCGAAGCTACAAGCAACAGATTTACAGTCTGCCCCCTTTGGCCACTCGGGAACCCCTCCATAAATAATTTGATTTTTAAGGACAAAATATATTATGCATGAAAACATAGTATGTGTCAATAAAAATATTTTAAAAAAATCTTGGTGCCCAGAGTCGGAATCGAACCAACGACACAGGGATTTTCAGTCCCTTGCTCTACCGACTGAGCTATCTGGGCAAGTACTCACATTTTTGAAGGGTAAGAAGTGCTTGGTGGGCCTTCAGGGACTCGAACCCCGGACCAACCGGTTATGAGCCGGTTGCTCTAACCAACTGAGCTAAAGGCCCTTCAAAAACGGGCGAGTTTTAGTATATTAAAAAAAACTGATTATGTCAATAGAATAATTAATCTTTTTTGAAATAATATTAATTATTTTAAGAACACAAACATATTATTTGCTGATAAAATATATAAGTATATGTGTAGGTATCAATAATAATAGTATTACAAATAATAATATTAGCGTTTTATATGTTGTTTATGTTGGTATTATTATAGCTCTATAAACCAAAAAAGGAGACTTTAGATGAGCATTACTCAAAATCTTGAAAAGTTGTCTATGCTTACTTCAGTTGCAGGCTTTGAAAAGCAAGCTGCACAATCGCTTTTGAATATTTTCAAGGATCTGTGTGATGAAGTATATATAGACAGATTTTATAATGTTATATGCGTAAAAAATGGTTCCCACAAAGCTGCAAAGAAAATTATGCTTACTGCCCATATGGATGAAATAGGATTAATTGTTTCATCTGTTGATGATAACGGCTACATTGGGATTTCAAATATTGGTGGGGTGGACGCAAAGGTATTGTTAGCACAAGAGGTAATTGTCCATGGTAAGAAGGACATTTATGGTGTCATCGGTGCAACGCCGCCGCATCTATTAAAACCTGAGGATAGAGACAAAACAATCAAATTAGATGGTTTGAGAATTGATACAGGAATTGGCGGCGGCAAGCTTAAGGAGCTGGTTTCAATTGGAGACCTAATTACAATAAAAGCCCCGTTTACTTCTCTCGCTGGAGGCAAGGTTTGCTGCAAAGCGCTTGACAACAGGGCAGGTGTAAGCTGTCTAATTGAGGTGCTCAAGCTTATGCAAAATGTAAAGCATGAAAACACTATTATCTGTGTGGCTTCTACACAGGAAGAGACCTACCTCACGGGGGTTATTACCGCTTCCCATGCATTATTACCTGATGCTGCCTTTGTAATAGATGTTTCGCACGGTGAAATACCCGATGCACCAAAGGATAATACATCAGTATTAGGAAAGGGTCCTGAAATCGCTATTGGTCCAAATTTACACCCCAAAATGGTGAGGAAGTGCTTTGATTTGGCAAAGGATGCCATGATACCATTTCAAAAGATGGTTGAATCGGGGGATACAGGCACAGAGGCTTGGGCTACACAGGTTTCCTGCCTTGGTATACCAACTGTACTGCTTTCAATCCCTCTGAGATACATGCATACTCAGGTAGAGGTTATTGCTACAGCAGATGTTAAATATACTGCACGGATTGCGGCAGAGTTTCTAAAGCTTGGTCAGCAGGAGGTTACTGACGTCTTAACACTATATTGATTGAGAGGTATTTTTAATGATTTTGCAAGAACTTACTACATTGAACGGTGTTGCAGGTAACGAAAACGAAGTAAGAGAGTTTATCATAGAAAAAGTAAAGAGCCTTTGTGATGACATTATCGTTGATTCCATTGGAAATGTTATCTGCCACAAAAAAGGAAGGGGCAGTAATGCAAAGATAATGTTATCCGCTCATATGGACGAGGTTGGCTTTATTATATCGGGTCACACAGATAAGGGTTATATCAAGTTTAAATGCATTGGAGGTATTGATGACAGAATACTTCCGGGCAAAAGAGTAACCATTGGTAAAGACCGGGTAAAAGGTATAATAGGTGCAAAACCTATACACATGCAGGATAAAGATGAGCGCACCAAGATAACCAAGGTTAAAAACCTTTATATTGATGTTGGTGCTGAGAGTAAAGAGGAGGCGGAGAAGCTTGCACCGCTAGCTGAGTTTGCTGCGTTTGACTCTGAATATGTTGAGTTTGGTGACAATTGCATCAAATCTAAGGCATTGGATGATAGAGTTGGATGTGCTGTGCTTATGGAAGTGCTAAAGCACGATTACGATTTTGAATTATATGTTTGCTTTACAGTTCAGGAGGAGGTTGGCTTAAGAGGTGCACAGGTTGCAGCATACAGGGTTATGCCGGATATAGCCTTAGTAATAGAGGGCACCACCTGTGCTGACGTTCCTGAGGTTGAAAAGCAGGACTATTCAACTGTTTTAGGCAACGGTGCTGCATTGACCTTCATGGATAGAACCTGCCTTTGTGACAAGGACTTGGTAAAATACATTTATCAGCTTGCAAAGGATAGCGGAATAAAGGTTCAGTACAAACAAACCACTACCGGAGGAAATGATGCAGGACAGATACAGAGAACGGGTAAAGGTGCAAAGACAGCTTCAATTTCTGTGCCTTGCAGATATATTCACTCACCTGTATCAGTTATGAGTAGGGAGGACTTTGAGAGCGTTGAACGTCTCACTCTAAAGGTACTTGAACAACTGAGTAAGGATAAAAATGCGCTTACGCAATTTGTTGCTGAAAATAAATAAGCTATTTATCTTAGAAAACAGAATTATTTAATTGAAAAAATCGAGATGTTATTTGATGTAAATAATTAGGAAATTATTGCTTTGAATTAAAAGAGTTTATTGATATAAAAAGTTTTTGATTTAAAAATATAGAAGTAAAAAAGGATGGTTCGATATGAAGGAAACACTAAAAAAAGTAACTCAAGCCTTTGGCGTTTCAGGACATGAAGACGAAATAAGAGACGTGATTATAGAAGAAATTAAGCAGTACGTTGATGAAATAAAAACAGATGCTATGGGAAACCTCATTGCAATTAAAAAGGGAACAAAAAAGAAGATAATGCTTGCTGCTCACATGGATGAGATAGGTATTGTTGCCACATACATTGATGACAAGGGCTTTATTAGATTTTCAAATATTGGAGGAGTATCACCTTACTTTGCATTAAACCAAAGGGTAAAGTTCCAAAGTGGAGTAATTGGTTGTGTTGCAGCTGAAGGCAAGCTTCCCGACTACAAGAACCTAAATCTTTCAAAGATGTTCATAGACATTGGATGTAAGGATAAAGCAGAGACAGAAAGGTACGTCAATATTGGTGATGTAGCTACCTTTGTAGGAGATTTTTATACAATGGGTGACGTAGCTGTATCAAAGGCAATGGATAATCGTAGTGGTTGTGCAGTGCTTATTGAAATGATAAAGGGTGCACCAAAGACCGACAATGAGATTTATTATGTGTTCACCACACAAGAAGAAGTGGGACTGCGTGGAGCAAAGACGGCTGCATATGCAATAATGCCTGATTGCGCATTGGCAATAGACATAACTACTACTGCTGACACTCCTGAATGTCACAAGCATGATGTCATAATGACAGGTGGACCTGCTCTCAAAATTAAGGACGCTGTCTATATAGCCCACCCCGAAATAAGAAGACTTCTTGAAGAGACCGCAAAAGCGCAAAATATACCTTTTACAAGAGAATTACTTGAAAGAGGTGGCACTGACTGCGGAGCTATCCAAACAACAGGTATTGGAGTACCTTGTGGGGGGATTAGTATTGCCTGCAGATATATTCATTCTCCATGTGAAATGGTTAGTATTACTGACCTGAATAATTGCGTGAAGCTTGCATCAGCATTTGTACAGGAATATAAGTAATAGGCATTCAAATATTTATATATAATTCATAATTGGTGTTCTAAAAATTTCATATTTTTTACTTTTTAAAACAGATAGGATATTGAGAAGGATATTGGTATCTTTAGTCGAATACTATTCACATGCACAGATTTTTTGTTTTAAAAAACATATTTGCTTAAAGGGGATGGTTTTGATATGAAAATTACTTTTCTAGGTGCAGCAAAAACTGTTACTGGTTCATGTTACTTAGTTGAAACTAGAGATACCAAATTTCTTGTTGATTGCGGAATGTTTCAGGGAAGAGCAAATGAAGTAATACTCAATGCAGAACCCTTTCCGTTTAACCCTGGTGACTTAGACTTTATGTTACTTACACATGCTCATATTGACCATAGTGGTAGAATTCCAAAGCTTTACATGGACGGCTTCAAGGGTACAATTTATGCTACAAAGGCAACCACTGAGTTATGTGGAATAATGCTACCCGATAGCGGACATATTCAAGAGATTGAAAATGAATGGATAAACCGAAAACGCCAAAGAGCTGGAAAGTCGCCAGTAAAACCTTTATATACTGTAAAGGAAGCTACTGAATGCCTCAGCCTTTTCAAAGGAGTCCCGTACTATGAGTGTATCAAGATTACTGAGGGTATCAAGGTAAGATTTAATGATGCTGGTCATATTCTTGGTTCTGCAGTTATTGAGATTTGGATTACAGAGGGAAATGAGGAGACAAAGGTCGTATTTTCTGGTGACTTGGGTAACAAGGGAATACCTATTTTGAGAGACCCAACCATTATTGATAAGGCCGATTATCTTGTTATTGAATCTACATATGGCAACAGGTTACATACGCATACTGACAATAAGGATAAGGTTGAGGAGTTTATGAACATTATTACCGAGACAATTAAGGGCGGTGGTAATGTAGTTATTCCATCATTTGCAGTAGGCAGAACTCAAGAGATAATATATGATCTCAATAAATACCTCGATGCCGAAGACCGTAGAATTAAGGAACTCTATGATATACCTGTATATGTAGATAGTCCATTGGCTGTATCTGCTACTCAGATATTTAGAGAAAACCTTGATTGCTTTGATGAAGAGGCAAGAGAGTACATAGCTAATGGAGACAATCCTTTGGATTTCCCAAACCTTAGATTTACCCAGTCTGCTGAGGAGTCGAGACAGCTTAATGAAAGAAATGACAATATAATTATAATTTCTGCAAGCGGAATGTGTGATGCCGGCAGAATAAAACATCACCTTAAGCACAATTTATGGCATAAGGAAAATACCATACTCTTTGTTGGCTATCAGGCAGAGGGTACATTAGGAAGAAAGATACTCGATGGGGCAAAGGTAGTAAAATTATTCGGTGAAGAGATTTCTGTTAACGCTAGAATTGCATCAATTGATGGCTTTTCAGGTCATGCAGACAAAAAAGGGCTTTTATCCTGGATTGGAAGTATTGGTCAAAAGCCAAAGAAAATCTTCGTAGTTCATGGTGAACAAGATGTAATGGCAGAATTTGCTCATGAAATAACTGACACCTTTGGAATCAATTGCATTGTACCAACTAGAGGGGATACATATATTGTTAGTACTGACCATGTTTATGAACACATTGACAGCAATGAAATACAGAAGAGATTCAGACGTCTTGCTGTTGTTGAAATGCTTGAAACACTCAAGGATGAGTTCAATGAGCTTGCAGAAATACTAAAAGCCGACCTTAAGCAGGAGCATTCAGATACTGAGATTGATGAAATTGGTGCAAAACTTAGAATGGTTGAGAAATCAATTATTGATGCTTTGAAATAAGTTAAAAGAATGGCTTTTGTGATAATGAGTTATTATTACAAAAGCCCATTTTATGTTTTACAGGCGTATTTGCAAGATAGTTTAGCTTTATATTTTTTTTTCAGGAGAAGAAATCGTGCGTACTCAAATAAAGGCATATGCTGAAGAAGTGTTATCAAAAGTTAATACAAAGGTTAATATTAACTCAGTAAAAAAAGCTTGGGGCTTTATTAGGAAGTTTGCAATTAAAAATACCTTTCAAATATTTATTTTCCTGAGTTTAGTGTATTTTGAGATATTATATAGGATTTTTGTATTTAATAGTATAACCACCGATTTTATATACCCCTTTATTGTTTCAATACCTGCTTCTGGATTAATAATTCTAAACTGCAGTCTTATTAATAAAAGAAGGTTTAGTATAATTGCTGCCTCGGTGATACTTATTGTTACGACCATATTATATGGACTTCAAATAGTATATTACAGCATTTTCAGAACTTATTTTTCGTTCTATTCACTAGGTGGTACAACGGATGCTCTGCAAATGCAAGACATCGTATTTACTGCATTATATAAAAATATACCTGCAATTATATTATTGCTATTGCCGATAGTGCTACTATTAGTATTTAAAAAAAGGCTGGTATTTCAAAAATTAACCCGATTATTTGCAATTAAATGGTTAGGAGTCGTGGCCGGCGGAAGCTTGATTTTTATTATGATGTTGAGTATTGCAGGCAATGAAACCTTGTCAGCAAAAGATGTATACTACAATGAGCCTGCATCTATAGTTATGTCCAACAAGTTAGGGCTGTTAATAACTATGAGAAAGGATGTAAATAGCTTAATTGTACCAGAAGATGAACTCTCTGATGGCTTGGACAATCTGGACCTTGGGTCAATTGATTCAAATGCTGCAAATGCAAGTAACGGCACTACAACTTCAAACGCAAATTCTGCGTCAAATAGTAATACAACCGATAATAATGCAAATAATACAACTAATAATAATACAAGTAGTTCAACTAATAATTCAAGTGATAAAACTACAAATAATAATGACAATTCCAATTTGCCGGTCAAAACTGAGTATAATGTTATGAATATAGACTTTGACAGTCTTATTAAGCAGGAAAAGAATGCAACTATCAAAAATATGCATGCTTATTTCAAAGATCAAAGTCCAACCGAAAAAAATGAATATACCGGTATGTTCAAAGGTTGTAACCTTATATTGATAACAGCAGAGGGCTTTTCTCCATATGCCATAAGCAAGGAGCTGACACCGGCACTTTATGAAATGTCCACTGAGGGTTTTGTTTTCAAAAACTTTTATAACCCTGTATGGGGTGTCAGTACCTCGGATGGAGAATATGTGGCCTGTACAGGTCTGTATCCAAAAACAGGAGTTTGGAGTTTCAAACTCTCGGGGAAAAACTATATGCCTTTTGCTTTTGGTAATCAGTTCAAAAGTCTAGGCTACACAACAAATGCATATCATAATCATTCCTACACTTATTACGGGAGAGATGTATCCCATCCAAACATGGGTTATACATATAAAGGCTTGGGTAATGGACTAGAAGTTGCAAAAACCTGGCCTGAATCTGATTTGGAAATGATGCAGGTTACTGTTCCTGAGTATATTAATAATAAACCGTTTCACACGTATTATATGACTGTAAGCGGGCACATGAATTATACCTTTGAAGGAAATTCAATGGCAAAGAAAAACAAGCAATATGTTGAGCATTTACAGCTATCTGATAGCGCTAAGGCATATATTGCATGCAATATGGAGCTGGAGTTTGCCATGAAGCATCTTGTGGATAGCCTAGAATCCAAAGGTATTCTAGAAAATACTGTAATAGCTATTAGCCCTGATCATTACCCTTATGGTCTTGAAAAAAAATATATTGATGAATTAGCCGGTCATGAGGTTGAGAGCAACTTTGAGTTGTACAAGAGTAGCTTTATACTCTGGAAAAAGGGTATGACCCCGGTTATAGTTGATAAAAATTGTTCTAGCGTGGATATAGCACCAACCATTTCCAATCTTTTTGGCCTAGAGTACGATTCCAGGCTATTAATGGGAAAGGATATTTTATCTAATAATAAAGCTTTGGTTGTATTCAATAATAAAAGTTGGATTACTGATTTGGCAATGTATAACAGTATTACTCGCAAGGTGAATACCTTTAACGGCGAGAGTTTAGATAAGGACTATGTTGCAACGGTTAATAAGCAGGTAGATTCAAAACTAAAGATATCTGCGAAGATTTTGGAAACAGATTATTTTAAGAAGGTAATAGAGTAAAACAACGTAACAAAAATACCGGCATTTGAGGTTTTTTATTTGGTAACTTTTTGAATTGACTTTTAGCCTTATTATTTGTATAACTTATTAAGTGTTATAAATACGGCCTTTTGTATTAATTAGGCTGTTAATAAACTTAATGAGGACATTACAAAAATGAAATTAAATAAGCTTTTTAAAAGAAGTTCTATTATATTGGCTGTTTTATATATAATGCTTAGCTTTGCCGGATTTAACGATTCTTTTGCACTTACACAAAAGATTAATGACGTAAAGAAGAAGATTGTGCTAAATATTGAACCACGTGATGATAAAGACTTAAATAACACTAGTAATTTCACCAACGTAGATTACGGTTCAGCTGATACCGTAAAAGATAACATAAAGCCAAATAACGATATTGAGACTAGCATTGCTAATGCGCAGAAAACAGAAGAAGTATTTAAACTATTAAAATCTCAGATATATGAAGATTCATACAGAAATACTATATTAAATAAATATTATATATTTAGCTTTAATGAAGCTATTAGCATAATACGCTCTTTGGACGATAAAATTTCTGCTGTTTCAGAAGCGCACGCCATTCCAAAGGCAATGATTGCTGCTACTCTTTTCCGTGAAATAATGTTTATGGGGCAAGAAGACATCCTTGACGGCATGGATCTTATAGGAGGAGATACCATTGGTATATCTCAAATAGGAGTAAGCAATGCAAAGCGGAATGATTTGTATGTTCATGGTATTAATTCTGTAATTGCATTTCAAAATGAGGACCAGATAAGAGATGAACTCAAAGATATAAATCATGCGGTTTACTTCTGTGCTATGCAGCTGAAGGCAAGAGCAATTCAGTTTACAGGCAAAAAAGATGTTGATATAAAGTCACTTGAAGACGATAAAATTAAACAAATTTTTCAAGAGTATAACCAATCACCAATTAAATACACTATTGGTCCAATAAAAACCAAGCAAAAATATGGAGAAGAAACCTTTAGATATTACAAACTGTTTGAAAGGTATTATAATATAACAAAATAAGCTTTATTTTTTAATTTGTTTATATTACAATATAATTTGTAGGCAAAATTGTTAGTGTAGAATGGGTATTTAAGTTAAAAACAAATTTGGAGGACGGTTATATGGCAGAGTTTTTATTAACGCTGTTACCTATAGTGGTAATAGTCATTATGCTTGTTATTTTTAAGAAACCAGCTGACACAACAGGTATTGTTGGTTGGATATGTGTTTCAGTCATTGCATTTATCTTCTTCAGAACCTCATTTGAGGTAATTATCAGGTCAACTTTTTCTGGGTTAATTAAGTCTTTTTCTGTGTCATTAATTGTAGCTACATCGCTTTTACAGATGGCATATATGGAGAAATCAGGTGCACTTAAGCGTATAATTATTTTCATCAAAACTATTGCAAGCGATAACAGAGCTGTGCAAATTATGTTGATAAATATAGGCTTTGGCACTCTAATGGTATCTGTTGGTGCCACACCTGTTTCGCTTCTTCCGCCTATTCTTATTGCGATGGGCTACTCTACATATGTTGCTATTGCACTGCCGGCAATTGGTTATGATTCTCTTTGTACATACGCACTACTTGGTGCACCTATTGTGGTATTTGTTGATTTAGCAAACAAGGTTATGCCTGGAGCAAATATTACACTTTCGGATGCAGGTTCAGTATTCTATATGTTCTTACCTTTGGTATCAACACTAATAGGCTTTTGCATGCTTTGGATAGTTGGGAAGGGCAAGGCAATTAAAGAAGGATGGCTACCTGTTATTATTACTGGATTAGTAATAGCTGTGGTCTCTTATTTTACAAACAGGGTAGATAAGCTGGTTGTTTTGACTGGAATATTCTGCGGCTTGGCAGTAATACTTGTTATGGCGTTGCTCCTTAAGATGACGGGCAAGAAAGTTATTGACAAGAGTAAGCTTACAAAGGAAGAACTAGATTATGAGAAGGAGTATCCTCTGTGGAAGGCACTTACACCATGGGCACTTCTTATAGTTATGGTATTGGTAGTAAACCTAGGCTTTTTTGATCAGTTCTATTACAAGATGTTGATGCCTATTAGTGGTTTATCTGCTGATGGTACAGCAATAAACACTAGATTTTTATGGAATGCATATACTTGGATATTCATTAGCACAATCGTTTCAATGCTTATAATGAGACCAAAGTCTTCACAATTAAAGGAAACTATTAAGGTATGGTGGAAAAGAGCTCCAAGACCTGTTTTTGCAGCTGCTATTTTCTTTGCAGTTGGAGAAATAATGAATATGTCCGGATTTGACATGGTTACAAAGAAGTTTGACGAGGGTATGAATATGGTCAAGATTCTTGCTGATTACTCTTCTAGTCTATTCCAGGGGGCATATGGCGCTGTTGCAAGCGTAATAGGTCTATTCGGAGGCTTTATTACGGGTAGTGAAGCTTCAACCATTGGTATGTTCGGGAAATACGCAATACTTACAGCCAAGCAGCTAAACTACAATCAGACAGGTATTCTGATAATAACAGCTGCCCTTGCATTTGGTGGCGGGTTAGCTAGTGTAATTTCTCCGGCAAAGCTACAGAATGCAGCTGCTTCTATTGACAAGCTTGGTGAAGAGAATAAAGTTATCAGGGTTGCGTTTGTATTTTCAATAATACTAACTTCTGTTACTGCAATTTATGCTTTAATACTTTTAAATACGGGATTTATGCTATAAATTCTTAATGCAACAATTAAATGCATTATGGATTAATGTAATAGCACTACTAAATATAGGAAATTTGCTGCAATTACCCACTTTATTCATTATGGGATAATGTCATAGCACTACTAAATAAGGAATAATGCAACAATTACCAACATAATGCATTATGGGTTAATGTTATAGACTACTAAATATAGGAAATACGCTACAACTACCAATTAATACATTTTAGTATAATTTTATAAACACTATGAAAAATTGTATTTATACTATTGAATACATGATTTATGCTACAAATATTTATCGATTATAGGGGGAATAAAAATGATTTGGAATACTCAGGTTGAATGCATGTCAAGAAAGGATATGCAAGCACTTCAGTTAGAAAGGCTAAAATTTGCTGTTGCGAGAGCTTATGATAAAGTTCCTATGTATAAGAGGAAGTTTGATGAGATTGGCTTAAAGCCTGAGCACATCCAAACGTTAAAGGATATAGAGAAAATCCCATTTACCACAAAGAATGATTTGCGAGATAATTATCCATATGGGCTTTTTGCAGTTCCACTCAACGAAATTGTAAGGCTTCATGCATCCTCTGGAACAACCGGTAAGCCTATTGTTGTAGGCTATACCAAGAATGATATGGAGATATGGACAGAAAATATTGCAAGGCTTGCTATGGCTGCTGGAGCCAGAGAGCAAGACGTTGCTCAGATTGTATTTGGTTATGGTATGTTTACTGGTGGCTTTGGTCTGCATTATGGATTAGAGAGACTTGGAGCAACAGTTGTTCCTGCTTCTAGTGGAAACTCAGAAAGGCAACTCATGATGATGCAGGATTTTGGTACAACTATTATTGTGGGAACCCCTTCATATGCTCTGTACTTAGCAGAAACTGCAGAGGAATTGGACGTCGACATGAGCAAGCTAAAATTGAGACTTGGTCTGTTTGGCGGGGAAGGACATACACCTGAAATGAGAGCTGAGATAGAGAAACGCTGGGGCATATTGGCTACTGAAAACTATGGACTTAGCGAAATACAAGGCCCTGGTGTATCAGGCGAGTGCTACTGCCAGTGCGGAATGCATATAAATGAAGACCATTTCTATCCTGAGATTATTGATCCTGACACAGGTGAAGCTCTTCCTTATGGAGAGAAGGGTGAGATTGTGTTTACTACCCTTACAAAGGAAGGTATTCCAATGCTTCGTTACAGAACAAAGGATATTACCATACTGAATCCTGAAACCTGTAAATGTGGGAGAAATTCCATCAGAATGAACAAGGTACTCGGTAGAACGGACGACATGCTTATTATAAGAGGTGTCAACGTATTCCCATCTCAGATTGAGAGCGTACTGGTAGGCATGGAGGGAATAGGCCCTCATTATCAGATATATGTTTCCAAAAAGGGATATATGGACGATATTGAAGTCAGAGTAGAGCTAATTGATGGAAGATTACTTGAGAGCTTTAGCGAGCTTGAGAAGCTTGAAAAGAGCATACGTCACAAGCTAAAGATAGTGCTCCAGATAGATGCTAAGGTTCGTCTTGTGGAGCCTAAATCTATAGAGCGCTCAGTTGGTAAAGCCAAAAGAGTTATTGATTTGAGAAACCAATAATTATTATACACAATACACAAAAAAGCTGAAGCAATTTCATTAACGCAGTTTCAAATTGGCTGTGTTAATTTTTTTTTATTACGTTTATAATAAGATTATGTCATTAATAGATTTGGTAATGATTGGAGAGAAAATGTTATGAACAAAATAGGTTTTATTGGAACTGGAGTTATGGGTACTGCCATTATAAAAGGCATTATTGGTTCTACTATTAAAGAAGCTTCAAACGTATTTGTTTTTGATGTAGATAAAAATAAGCGTAAGACTTTATCTCAAGAGTTAGGCGTGGTGGAAGTACAAAGCGCTACACAACTTGTCCAGAACTGTGACATGATTATATTAGCTGTAAAGCCCAATAATGTTAAAACCGTTTTGGAGGAGATTAAAGATACGTTTACCAAAGACAAGCTCTTTCTTAGTATAGCAGCTGGTATCTCTCTTAAAACATACAAAAGCATTCTCGGTGAGGATAAAAAGGTAATACGAGCTATGCCAAATACTCCGGCACTTATCGGAGAGGGTATGACGCTTATCAGTTTTGACAGCTGTGTTTTGCAGGAGGATAGTGAGCAAGCAATTAAGCTGCTTGGTTCATTAGGAAAGGTTGAAGTCCTCGAAGAAAAATTGATGAGTGAGGTTGTTGCTTTGACGGGCTCTAGTCCTGCATATATTTTTATGATGATAGAAGCAATGGCTGACGCAGCAGTATTATCAGGTATCCCAAGGCAGACAGCATACAGGCTTGCATCACAAGCAGTGGCTGGCAGTGCAAAGATGGTAGCTGAAACTGGAAAACACCCAGGAGAATTGAAAGACCAGGTTTGCTCACCTGCTGGTACAACTATTGAAGCAGTTGCTACACTTGAGAAAACAGGCTTCAGAAATTCAATTATCGAAGCAATGAATGATTGTACAAAGAAAGCAAGGGAATTAGGAAAAATATATGGCTAACATTAAAAAGCAAGTTGAGATTTATACGGACGGTGCGTGTTCAGGTAATCCTGGCGCAGGAGGCTGGGGTGCTGTGCTTATGTATGGAGATCATAAACTTGAGATGTCGGGCTTTGAAGAGAATACCACTAACAATAAGATGGAACTTACTGCTGCGGTTAAGGCACTTGAAAAGTTGAAGGAGCCATGCAGGGTAAATTTGTACAGCGATAGTGCTTATCTAGTAAATGCTTTTATCCAAGGCTGGCTAGACAAGTGGGTTAAGGCGGGTTGGAAAAGAAATAAAAATGAAGAAGTAAGGAATGTTGAACTATGGCAGCAACTTCTTAAATTGTCTCAGTACCATGAAATTAAATGGATTAAGGTTAAGGGACACGCTGACAATGAATATAACAACAGGTGTGATAAGCTTGCCACTGATGAAATAAAGAAAAATATAGGTACGAAATAAATTAGTGAAGGCAAGAAATTTTTAATATTTTATTGCTATCATACAGCGGTACTTATTTGTTATATGTGTTCAGCAACTCCTTGAGTGTTTTAAATTGTAGTCCGAGAAGCTTTATTTGATTGACAACCTCTTTTGGTTTACCTGTTATTATTATTTTATCCTTTTTTATTATTTGTTTCATGTAAAATCCTTTCTATAACCGTTGTTAAGTCATATAACTAAGGAAAAATTTGGGCATATTATAGTTTACTCAGCTTTTGGACGTTTTATAACGAAAAATGTTTTTATTATCATTTGAGAGGGGATAGATAGATGGAGTATACCGAAAAGACGCTTGAAACAAAAGAGATATATAAAGGGAATATAATTACTGTACAAAGTCAGATTGTTAGCTTGCCTGACGGAAGAGAAGCATCTAGAGATATTGTGCTTCACCCCGGTGCTTCGGTTGTGGTACCTATAAATGAAAATGGAGAGCTTTACATGGTTCGACAATTTAGAAAGCCACTTGACATTACAACGCTAGAACTTCCTGCAGGAAAACTAGATTATGTGGGAGAAGATCCAAAGGAATGTGCGCAGAGAGAGCTTATAGAGGAAACTGGCCTTAGAGCAAAAAGTATTAAGCACTTAATCAGTATGCACACTACGCCTGGCTTTAGTAATGAAGTTATTCATATGTACTGTGCTACAGGTCTTGAGCAGGGAGAATCAGATGCAGATGATGATGAATTTCTATCAGTAGAGAGATTTCATGTTTCAAAGCTGGTTGAAATGGTATTGAACCACGAGATTACAGATGCAAAGACAATAATAGGAGTTCTTTTAGCAGATAAATTATACCGAGAGGGAGGCTTATAATCAAATAATAATTAATAATACTTAGTGTAATATTTTATGTTTATTCAGCATAGTATCATAGTAAACCAGTGAAAAAACTATGCTGAGGTACATATTGATATGGGAAAAATAACTGATATTTTTAAGGAACATATAAGCAATAATAAAATAGTTTACCTGAGTTTGTTTGTTTTTTACCTATTTGGAATATTATTTGGAGCACTAGCAACAAGTAACCTTGACAGTAGTTATAGTAAGATTATTATTAATTATTTTAATGGCTTTCTAAATACAGCAAGCAATGAGACATTTAGTATTGGTCAATTACTAAAAGAATCACTTATTGAAAACATCAAGTTTGTTATTATTTTTTGGATTATAGGATTAGTGGTTATAGGTTTTCCACTTTATTATGCTTTGTTAGGTATGAAGGGTTTTATCACGGGTTTTAGTTCGGCAATTGTAATACAGACCTTATCCTTCAAAGGAGGTTTAATAAGTATACTTTGCTTCCTTCCCAAGGAGATAATCATCATACCCTGCCTCATAGCAATTGCTGTAAATGGAATAAAGTTCTCTAGAGTTATTTTTGCAGGTTTGTTTAAGCAAAGTTATGCTGATGGTAACACATATCGAAAAAGGATAGTACCATATAACTTTGTAAATGCATTTTTTACAGTTTTTATTATGTGCGGAGTATTGTATGAGGGTATTATTTCACCATATATATTGAAGTTTCTCGTTCCAATACTCAAATAATAGAAGAAATAGGTAAAATTTATATTAAAATTAAAAATAGTTCTTTTATATTAACAGAATTTGTTATAAAATAGTATATATTATAATTTTGATATAGATTTACAATTTGAAATAAAAGGGGTAGTTGTTGATGAATGCTCAGGTAGAAAATTTTATTGGTTTTTTAGAGAGAGATAAAAGATTATCGCTCAACACGCTTCAATCCTACAAAAGGGATATCGAGCAGTATATTACATATCTTACCGAAATGAATTTGACAAACATAGCAACAACAAACAAGACTACTATTATTGCCTATTTACTTCATTTACAGAAAAAAGGTAGAGCAACTTCTACTATATCTAGGAATCTTGCTTCAATTAGGTCTTTTTATCAGTTTCTTTACAAATCAAAGATAATTGATAATGATCCTACTACTGAGCTTGAATCACCAAAGGTTGAAAAGAAACTTCCCCAAATTCTATCGACGCAAGAGGTAGAGTTGCTTTTAGACCAACCTAAGTGCGTTGACCTCAAGGGGATTAGAGACAAGGCTATGCTTGAGCTATTATATGCTACTGGCATACGTGTTTCGGAGCTGATTTCACTTAACTTAAGTGATGTCAATGTAGAAATGGGATTTATTAAGTGTAACAAGGGCTCTAGAGAGAGAATGATACCAATAGGTTCTATCTCAATAAGTGCTCTTAACGAATACACAGCAAAATCTAGAAGTTTTCTGATTCAAGACCCGAATGAGACCGCGTTGTTTGTTAATGTCAATGGAAAACGCCTCACAAGACAAGGCTTTTGGAAAATCATTAAGCATTACAAGAATCAGGCTAAGATTAACAAGGATATTACACCACATACGCTTAGACATTCCTTTGCTGCACACCTGCTTGAAAATGGTGCAGACTTGAGATCTATCCAGGAAATGCTTGGTCATTCTGATATTTCTTCTACACAGATATATGCTCAGGTAGCAAAGAATAAGATTAAGGAAGTATACAAGAAGACTCATCCTAGAGCTTAATAAAAATGTACATATTCAAAATGGGCACTCTTTTGGGAGTTGCCCGTTTTTATTTCTTTACATGCTGATAAATGTAAAATTTTGGTGAAGCATTTACCTATATATGTCTTTGGGAAATTCATCTGATTTGATATAATATAGGTGAATTATAATATTTCTGCTGTAGGGAAATAACCCTGGCATTAATATACATTTATAAGGGAGGCGTCTTATGAAGAAAAAGGTATTTATTGAAGGCATGAGCTGTCAAAATTGTGTGAGGCATGTCAGAACAGCACTTGAGCGGTTAGAAGGTGTAGAGGTTATTGAAATTAACCTTGAAGGTAAGTATGCTATAGTAAATGCTGATATTCGTGATAGTATCTTTGTTGACGGTATAGAAGAAATGGGCTATGATGTTACCTCTGTAGAACTAATTTAAGATTAGAAATAAAAAATATTTAATTCATGGTATTATAGTACTAGTTACATGATAAGATTAATGGCATTTTTATTTGCAGCTCCTTATATTAAGGGGCTGCTTTATTTTACGGGCGGCTTTACTTTATAACATTCAGAATGATTATAGGTTAATATTTTACGGGTGGCTTTTATTTATACGATATAGACAAAATTCAAGTTAATTATTTACAATATTTTTATAGCTAAAATATTGATTTAGCCACATTAGTGAGCTATTCTTTATAGAGACATAAATATAGAGACATAAATAAAGGAGCAAAAAACATGTTTGAAGGTTATAGAATAATAGATACTCATGTGCATACCTTTGCCAACGACGAAATTGCCACAAAAATAATGAAGACTTTTAATAAAATGTACAATATTGAATTCCAGAACCCGGGTACCGGATCATTGACAAATGTCATAGATAATATGGATAAGGGTGGTATAGATATTACCTTGATAGCAAATTTTTATACACCCAAAATTATGAGGGACTCAAATGAATTCTGGATAAGGGTTGCACAACAATCTGGCAACAGGCTTGTTCCGTTGGTGAACTTTCATCCCGAATTTGATGGCAGTATGCCTGAATATCTACATAAATATATAAGTGAAGGTGCCAAAGGCATTAAGCTGCATCCTATGGGACAATCCTTCAGTATGTTAGATAGTAAGATGCAGGATTTATATAGAGAATGCAATGCCCTGAAGTTTCCGATATTAGTTCACTGTGGGAGAGTATCAAATGCTCGCCTTAATGAATATTCTGATATTGAACATATTATTCCGATTATTGAAAAATATTCGGATATGCCAGTTATCCTGGCGCATATGGCTGATGGAAATAAAAACGATGTTTTGGAAATATCAAGTAACTTTGAAAATGCGTATTTTGATACGTCCATAGTCATAACTGGTTATAATGAGATTGCCAGGGTAAATGAGCCAAGCTGGCTTGAAGATGAATATGTAGTAGAAGTAATTGAGCAAATAGGTGCCCACAAGGTTCTATTTGGTTCCGATTACCCTTGGGGTAGCCCAATCCCAGATATTCATAGAATTATTAAAATGAACCTGTCAAAAAGTCAAAAGAGTATGATTTTTAGTGAAAATGCCGTAAGAATATATAAGCTGTAGTTTTTTATTATTGGTCATGGTATACGAAACATTGAGTTTGTATACAATATTGATATATTAATTGATTCATTATGTTGCTTCAAGTACATCCTAAGGAGGGCATCTATGAATAAGAAGCATACTTTTTCAATGATATATCTGATTTTGCTCTCATTTATTGTAGGTGGTGCAATATTATTAAGTAAGCCATCTCAAACTGAAATGACTTTAAATAAGGATAAAAACAATGCTCAACTGCAAAGTGCAGCAGACGACATAAAAAAAGCATCCACTAGTTCCTTGGATAATGAAAAATCCAATAAATCATCAATGGTACAATCTGATGATCGGATGAATGTTCAAACGAAATTACCCTCAAACCAATCGCACGTGAAAAATGATTTGAAGAAGGAGCCTATTGAGGTGTTCAATAATTCTCCAGAAATTAACCTGAAAGCTAGTCTCAATGAGAATTCAACGGGAGAAGCTTCATTAAACCTGGAGTATAGACTCAATGGAAAAAATGCAACTAAAATAATTGGAACAAATAGCATCAGTGAATTGAGAAATATTTTTAGATTTAGAGAAAAGGCAAAGTCAGGATATGCAGTCAAATCTCTAACTCTGAATTCCACTATGAATAAAGTCTATTTTATGGTTGAGGGTAAGAAGACTGATAATATGACACAAACAACAGTCTACTTATATAACCTGAAGACAGGGGAGCTCAAAAAGCTTTTGTATGATGAGGGGGCGTTCAGTGGGTTTTTTATAAACAAGGACGGAAAGCACAATGCATTTTCTTTTGTTACCTCCAATAAAAAAGGTATCGTCAATACAAATTGCTTTTTGATGCTACTAAATTGTGAGGATGATAGTTTTATTATTAACTGCAATAAGGATAGTTCAGGTAACACTATTGGAATGACTAGCAGCAATTACATCTATGGTTATGAGGTACAGGGCTGGAAGGACGCAAAGCTGCTAAAACTCAAAAAATGTGTTATTCCCAAAGATGGTTCAAATAAATCTTATAGCTTAAATGTCATTTTAAACCTAGAGGATTATTCTATTAGTGATCAGTGATGTTGTAATTATCTTGAGATTTCAAAATAATTAGTATATTCTTATCTATTTTTAATAGAAACTATGGTTCAGTTCTTAATACATTGGAACTATATTTATTAATAAATAAATTATAAGAAAAAGATAATGGTAATTAATTTACTATTATCTTTTTTTGGCCATTGCATTATTTTGCTATTACCTTTTTTACTTGTCTAAAACTATTATTTGGTGTATTCTTTTGAGAGATATATACAAAATAATGGGAGGTGTATTTATTATGAGGATAATAGGTTTAAATGGTAGTCCAAATTCAAATGGAAATACATCTGTATTAATAAACAATATCCTAGATTGTTGCAAGGAACTAGGTGCACAAACAACTATGGTTAATGTCGGGGAGATAATGCAGCAGCAGAAGTCTGGTTACTGTACAGTATGTACCAATCCATGCAAGGGTGTATGCTACAAGGGAACAGAGCTGGAAAAGGTGTATGAGCTTCTAAGGGATTCAGACGGAGTGATTATTGGAAGCCCTGTATATTTTGGAAGTGTTTCTGCTCAATTAAAGGCATTCTTTGATAAGACCAGAAAGGTTAGAGCGGACAAATGGCTGTACAACAAGATTGGAATTTGTGCAACAGTAGGCGCATCTAAGTTTGGCGGTCAGGAAACTACAATAAAAGCAATGCACGATATGATGCTAGTTGACGGAATGATTATTATAGGTGATGGCTATATAGAAGATGATTGCGGTCACCATGGTGTTGCAGCTGTAAGACCTGCTCAAGAGGATGAAAATGCCAAAAAAAGGGCAAGAATAGCTGCTAAAAGGTTAGTTGAGGTGTGCGCAGCTACCGAGAGTATACGTACTAATAAATAGGCTTAAGTTAAAATGAAAGGATAAACAAATGCTACATGAATTTTCACGCTGTGAGCTACTTATTGGCACAGAAAGATTAGAAAAGCTTAAAAATAGCAAGGTTGCAGTTTTCGGCGTAGGAGGCGTTGGCTCTTTTACAGTTGAGGCTCTAGCGAGGTCAGGAGTAGGGCACCTTGTTCTAATAGATGATGACTGTGTGTGTCTCACAAATATAAACAGACAGCTACCGGCCACTAGAAAGACAGTTGGAAGACCAAAGGTAGAAGTCATGAAGGAAAGAATTCTAGAAATTAATCCTAAGTGCGAGGTAACAACGTTTCAGAAGTTCTATTTACCAGATTGCGCTGATGAAATGATAGATAGTAGCTATGACTATATTGTTGACGCAATAGATACTGTCACAGCAAAGATTGATCTTGTAGTTCGTGCTAATCAGGCAGGAATCCCTATAATTAGTGCTCTCGGAGCAGGTAATAAGCTTGACCCTACAAGGTTTGAGGTATCAGATATATTCAAAACCTCTGTTGACCCGTTGGCCAAGGTAGTAAGAAAAGAGCTTAGAGTCAGAGGTATCAAAAAGCTCAAGGTTGTATACTCAAAGGAGGAGCCCATAAAGCCAATGGAGTCAGATACTTCTAGCTGTAGCGCAGGCTGTATATGTCCAAAAGGGTCAACAAGAAAGTGTACCGTCAAGCATCAGATTCCAGGCAGTATGTCTTTTGTGCCATCTGTAATGGGTCTAATCATAGCAGGAGAGGTAGTTAAGGATATTATTGAGTGGCCTAGATAATGTTTAAACGGACGTATTTCAGAATTTTTTAGAAGAATGGAAAAATTACTGAATTTTATATAAGGATGGAAGAATTTTTAAATTTATAGAAGAAGGATGTATATTTCGAGTTAAAAAGTGATTAGATGATTTTAATTTTTAGAAATGGGGTGAAGTATTTTGTTTGAGAAAAGAATTAATATATTTACAGGACATTTTGGGAGCGGTAAAACTGAAGTTGCGGTAAACTATGCTTGGCATATGGCTAATGCTGGATTTAAGTCGGCTATCGTTGACTTTGATATTGTAAATCCGTATTTCAGAACTGCAGACGCAAAGGCGGAATTAGAGCAAAAGGGTATAAGGGTAGTACTTCCGATGTACGCAAATACCAATGTTGATGTACCAGCTATTCCGGCTGAAATATATTCATTATTTCAGGATAAGGCTTACAAGGTGGTCCTTGACATTGGAGGCGATGACGTTGGGGCGAAGGCTGTTTCACGTTTCCAGGAAGAAATTATGAGCGATGATTACGAAATGTATTTTGTCATTAATACCAGAAGAATAATGACCGATACTCCTGAAAAAGTTGTAGCCATGATTGAGGAAATCCAGCATAGTGCTAATATTCCAATTACCAAGCTTGTTAATAACACAAATGTTCTTGAATTTACAACACCTGAGATTGTTAAAGAGGGAATGGAAAAAATACAGGAAGTATCCAAAAAGATTGGGGTACCAGTTGGAGTGGTGGCTGGTATGAAGGACGTTGTTGCACCATTTGGGGGAAAGCTCGATGGTTCAGAGGTGCTTGAGCTAAACAAAATGATATTCTTGCCATGGGATAGAGAGTAACGTTTATAAGTGAGTTAGGATGCAATGATGTGTTTACAGTGATTTATAGCTATTGATAGCGGTCATAATAGTAGTGGGCATAATGACAATTATTTTTAGCTATATATTGAGATGGACAGAAGGAGAAAGTATGGATTTTACAGTTTTATTTTTCTTTGTGGCTGCTATAGCCATATACATAGTTATTACAATGGTTTCTAGGGTAAAAAGGAATGCAGCATACAGACAGCAAATAAGGAGCTCTTGGGGGAAAATACCTCAGCATAAAATAAAACAGAGTGATTTTGAATCAATTGCTTGCTATTATCGGAATAAAGGAAAAATAGATAACCATGCGTTCTGTATTGATGATATTACATGGGACGATTTAGACATGAATAGGGTATTTGAACGAATCAATAGCACTTCATCGGTTGTTGGGGAAGAGTACCTTTATAATCTATTGCGCGAGCTCAAATTCGACAGTTCGGAATTAGCTAAAAGACAGGAGCTCATAGAGCTTTTTCAAAAGAATACTGATAAGCGCGAGCAGCTTCAGCTTCACTTTGCCAAGATGGGAAAACAGCCCTACCTAAATATTTTTGAGTATTTGAATGGTAATCGCAGTACCTATAGAAAGAGCGCAGCTCTATATTATATACTGCTGGCAATCTTCTTGATATCCCCTGTAATAACATTATTCACTCCTATAGGCGGAATACTCCTTATAGCATCATTACTTACTAATATTAGCGTTTATTTTAAGACAAGGAATGAAATAGTAGGGCATTTGGAATCACTAGGCTATATAGTAGGAATGGCAAACATCGCAAGAAAGGCTGCAAGGATTGACTTTCCAGAGATACAGGAATATTTGGACGACTTAAAAGCATCGGTATCTTCAATTAAAGGCATCAGTTTTAACGCATTTTTTAGTATATTTTATACTACTGAAAATTACTTTTTAGAAATGATTAAGGTGATTTTCCTTGGAGAACCAATCGCTTTTTACAGACTTTTTAATCTACTAAAAAAACACTCGGTGGAACTGACCAGAATATATGAGATAGTTGGAAATTTAGATAGCTTGATGGCAATAGCTTCATATAGAGAGAGTATAGGTAGTTATTGCACGCCAGAGCTTACTTTAGGTGCAAGAACCATCAGCTTCAAGAATTTAAAACACCCGCTTATAGATGATTGTGTAGAGAATTCGCTAACTACACAAAAATCCATAATTATTACAGGCTCTAATGCGTCCGGAAAATCAACTTTTTTAAAGGCATTGGCAATAAATGCTGTATTTGCACAAACAATATGCACTTGTCATGCAGACAGCTATAGCTCTGGATATTTCAAGGTATATAGCTCAATGGCGCTCAAGGATAATCTTGAAATGAAAGAAAGCTACTACATTGTAGAGATTAAGTCCCTAAAAAGAATTCTTGAGGCATTTGATGATGAAACACCTTGCTTGTGTATTATTGATGAGGTTTTGAGAGGTACAAATACTATTGAGAGAATAGCAGCTTCGTCAGAAATAATAAACTATTTTGCAAAGGCAAATTGCATTTGTATATGCGCAACACATGATCTTGAATTGACAAGAATACTAGACGGTGCAGTAGAGAACTATCATTTTCAAGAGTATTTTAACCAGAATGAAATTAAGTTTGATTACAAATTGTATGCTGGGCCTTCAAATACTAAAAATGCTATTAATCTGCTTAAGATTTTAGGCTATAGCGATAAAATTGTAACAAATGCAACTAAACGCGCACAAAGCTTTGAAGCTGAAGGATACTGGGATAAAATTTACACATAAATTCAACATATGAATTTTAATACATGGAATTTTATGTTATTATGTAATAGAAAGGGATGATTACATAATAATGCATAATAAAAATAAGGCATCAAAAGAGATTTTCCGTTATCTCTTTATGTTCCTTGGCAGTATATTAGCCGCCATTGGACTGGAGATATTTCTTGTTCCAAACAATATTATAGATGGTGGAATAGTTGGTATCTCAATCATTACAAGTTATTTAACCAACATTCCGCTAAGTATTTTCGTTGTATTGTTTAATATACCCTTTTTGTTTCTGGGGTATAAGCAAATAGGTAAAACCTTCGTAATCTCTTCATTGTTTTCTATCATATTCTTATCCATATTTTTATATCTACTGCATCCTTTGGAGAAGGCAACTGATGATAAGCTATTAGCAACGGTTTTCGGCGGTATTATTTTGGGTGTTGGAGTAGGACTTATTATAAGGTATGGGGGTTCACTTGACGGTACCGAAATGGTTGCTATTATAGTTAACAAAAAATCAGTGTTTTCAGTTGGTGAAATAGTTATGTGCTTCAACATATTTATTTTGAGCAGTGCTGGTTTGGTCTTTGGGTGGGACAGAGCAATGTACTCTATCCTAGCTTACTTTGTAACGTTTAAGGTTATTGACATTACTATAGATGGACTGAATGAAGCCAAAGCAGCATTTATAATATCGGATTTTCATGAAGAAATTGCATCTGCCATTTGGGATAGACTAGGTAGATCTGTAACATGCTTGTATGCTAAGGGTGGACCAAAGGAACAAAACTCAATAGTGCTTTATTCGGTGGTAACACGTCTTGAAATTGCAAAACTTAAATCCATTGTTCATGACAAGGATGAAAATGCATTTGTAACCATACAGGATATAAACGATGTAATGGGTGGAAAGCATAAGAAAAGGGCTATTCATTAGTTTTAATGTTTTTTATCTTCTTTACGAAACATTTTTGTGAAAAATGCTCTATTAACTTAAAAACTTGCAAATACCCTCAAAGAAGGTTTATAATAATCAAGAGTCTAAAGCAGTTTTTCTAAAATTCTTAGGAGTTTTTCAAATAATAAATAAGTGAGGTTTTGAAAATGGCTAAGGTTATATTTCACGAAGAAAAATGCAAGGGTTGCAAGCTTTGCACCACTGTATGCCCAAAAAAAATTGTCATAATGAAATCTGACAAGCTCAATCAGAAGGGTTTTCATCCTGCAGGGGTTGACGAAATGGATAAGTGCATAGGTTGTGCATTTTGTGCTACCATATGTCCTGATTGTGTAATTGAAGTTGAAAAATAAAAGCTTTATATATAAGCGGAAAGGATAGTGTAAATAACAATGGCTGAAAAATTATTGATGAAAGGCAACGAGGTTATCGCTGAAGCGGCTGTAAGAGCTGGTTGTAAGCATTACTTCGGTTATCCAATAACCCCACAAACAGAAATTGCTCACTATATGGCAAAGAGAATGCCAGAGATAAATGGAACCTTCGTACAGGCAGAGAGCGAAGTTGCAGCGATAAATATGGTTTACGGTGCGGCTGCAGCAGGTGCAAGAGTACTTACTTCTTCATCAAGTCCTGGAGTTAGCTTAAAACAGGAGGGTATTTCATATATTGCCGGTGCAGAGTTACCATGTGTTTTGGTTAACATAGTTCGTTGCGGACCGGGTTTAGGAGGAATTCTTCCAGCGCAGTGCGACTATTTCCAGGCAGTAAAGGGTGGAGGTCATGGAGACTACAAGATGGTAGTACTTGCGCCATGTTCAGTTCAGGAGCTTTATGAAATGACTGTTGAAGCATTTAATATTTCTGATAAATATAGAATAATGACCATGATAATGGGTGACGGTATGCTTGGTCAGATGATGGAAGCAGTAGAATTCAAGGATGAAGAATACATCTACAAGGCTGACAAGAGTTGGGCTACTACCGGTACAAAGATGGAAAGACCGGACAATAAGGTTACCTCTATATACATAAACCCTGAGGTGCTTGAAAATCATAACTTGAAGCTTCAGGCGAAGTATAGGGAAATCGAAAAGAATGAAGTTAGGTATGAAGAGTACAACTGTGAAAATGCAGATATTATCGTTACTGCATATGGTACAGTTGCTAGAATCATAAAGAATGTTATAAAGCTTGCTGAAAAGGAAGGAATTAAGGTTGGTCTTATTAGACCAATTACCTTGTGGCCTTTCCCAAATGAAGCATTTGAGAAGTATGCTGAAACTCCAGAAGCATTCCTTTCTGTTGAATTAAGCGCTGGTCAGATGGTAGAAGATGTACGTCTTGCTGTAAATGGCAAACGTCCAGTACATTTCTATGGTCGTATGGGTGGAATGGTTCCTAGTCAGAAGGAAATATTGAATAAGATTAAAAGTATATTAAATAAATAAAAACTCGAACAGGAGGGGTTAAAAATGGCAACTGTGTTTAAAAAGCCAAATGCTTTAAAAGACTTGTCTCAACACTATTGTCCGGGATGTACTCATGGTATTGTTCACAGGATAGTAGCTGAGGTTATAGATGAATTGGGTATAGAAGGCACTACTGTTGGTGTATCACCAGTTGGATGCAGCTATAATAACTACGAATATTTCAATTTTGATTTTGTTCAGGCTGCGCACGGTAGGGCTCCAGCTGTTGCAACTGGTATCAAGAGAGTAAACCCTGATAATTTTGTATTTACATATCAGGGAGATGGAGACCTTGCAGCTATTGGTACTGCTGAAATTGTTCATGCAGCTACAAGAGGAGAGAATATAACTACAATATTTGTTAATAACGCTATTTATGGTATGACTTCTGGTCAAATGGCGCCAACAACACTTATGAATCAGGTTACTACAACTTCACCATTTGGTAGAAAACCAGAGATCCACGGATTCCCAATAAAGGTCTGTGAAATGCTTGCCACCTTAGAAGGAGCAGTATACCTCGAAAGAACTGCGGTAAACGATGTCAAGAATATAAAGAAGACCAAGGAAGCAATCAAAAAGGCATTCCTTGTACAGAAGGCAAAAAAGGGCTTCTCAATGGTAGAAGTACTTTCAACCTGCCCAACAAACTGGGGTATGAATCCTATAGCTTCAATTAAGTGGCTTGAACAAAATATGATGCCTTTCTATCCTTTGGGTAACTATAAAGGAAAGGATTTGGAGGTGTAAAGTATGAGTCAGGTTGATATTATTATTGCAGGGTTTGGTGGACAGGGTATACTTTCATCCGGCAGACTTGTTGCATATGCTGGAATGCTTGAAAACAAAAATGTTTCTTGGCTTCCATCTTATGGTCCTGAAATGAGAGGCGGCACTTCAAACTGCCACGTAATCGTTTCTGAAGAGCCGGTTGGATCCCCAATTCTCAACACATGCGATGTTTTGATAGCTATGAACGGTCCATCACTTGATAAGTTCGAAAAGTTGGTTGTTCCAGGTGGACTTATAATAGTTGACAGTTCACTCGTTGAACAAAAGGCTAAGAGAGCAGACGTTGATTTTGTTGGAATTCCTGCTACTCAGCTTGCTTCTGATATGGGTAATGCGACTTATGCTGGCATTATGCTGCTTGGAAAGCTAATTCAAAAGAGCGGCGTTATATCAAAGGAATCCTTTGAAGCAGCACTTAAAAAGGTACTTCCAGAGAAGAAGCACGCCATGATTCCAGAGGAAATGAAGGCTCTTGATTTGGGAGCAAATTATTAAGAGTGTTATTTTAAAGCAATAATTCTATTAAAATACACAAGCCCTGCATAGCTATATGCGGGGCTTGTTTGGTAGGACTTAATAGTAGCATTAATACTCATACCAATAGCTATCATTTTATTCAAGTAAGACTTTGAGCCAACAAAATCTCGGTAGTTATTTTTGATTATAAAGCTTTATTAGCAGTTAATTACTTTTTAAATGGGGAATGGAAACAGCAAATCATGTTCAATATAAAAAGCTCTGCTTACTTTGACAGAGCTTTTACTATATAAGATAAAAATTATTAAAAGAATAATACAAAATGCTATAAGCTATTTAACCTACTCAATAATTTTAAATACACAATCAGTATATTATATATTAAACAGTATTTCAGCATAGGTTGGGAATGGCCACAGCTTTTCATCTACAATAGTTTCTAATTTATCAGCTATATTCCTGACATTGCCCATCTGCATAAATACCTCGTTGCGATAGAAGCTTGCCTGATTGTAAGTGCATTCATGAGGGCCCTGTGCAGCTGCAAGCTTTTGTTCTAATATAGAAATCTCATTCTTGAGTGAAGCTATAAGCTCACTTACCTCACAAAGTAGGCTTTCCTGTGCACTTGTATTGGCTGCAATACCACAAGCTTTTATTTCATTGATAGAATGAGCAATATTAGTTACAAACTTAATTGTAGCTGGTAGTATCTGACGCTTTGTCATCTCTAGCATAGTCATTGCTTCAATATTGATTGTCTTTATATATTTCTCAAGCGTAATTTCATAGCGAGAATGCATCTCAACACGGCTAAGCACACCATGCCTTTCCATAAGTGCTATATTCTTTTCTGAAATCAAGCAGGGAATAGCTTCAACGGTATTTCTGATATTTGGAAGACCTCTTCTATTTGCTTCTTCAACCCATTGATCGGAATAACCGTTTCCATTAAAAATAATTCTCTTGTGATTTATTGCAACTTCTCTAATAATATTCTGTACTTCTACCTTGAAGTTATCCGCTTTTTCAAGCCGGTCAGCAAACTGATCAAGAATGTCAGCCACTGCTGTATTAAGGAAAAAGTTTGACGAAGCTATTGATGCTGACGATCCTACACTACGGAATTCAAACTTATTACCAGTAAAAGCAAATGGGGAAGTTCTGTTTCTATCTGTTGAATCCTTTGGAAGTGCTGGTAATGTAGAAACCCCAGTCTCTAATATTGTCTTTTCAGTACAAGAGCAAATCTCTCCAGCCGCAATCTGATCTATTATGGAGGTTAATTCATCACCCAAGAATATTGAAATAATAGCAGGAGGGGCCTCATTAGCACCAAGTCTATGGTCATTTCCAGCACTTGCTGCCGCTAATCTCAACAAATCTGAATATTCGTCAACAGCTTTAATTACAGCACTTAGGAAAAATAAGAACTGTGCGTTTTCATGCGGAGTTTTACCTGGATCAAGTAGATTCTGACCATCATCTGTTGAAATGGACCAATTATTATGTTTACCTGAACCATTTACACCTGCGAAGGGCTTTTCGTGTAGCAGGCAAACCAGCCCATGTCTCAATGCAACATTTTTAAGCATTTCCATTGTAAGCTGATTGTGGTCGGTAGCAATATTTGCACTGTTAAAAATAGGTGCAAGCTCATGCTGAGCAGGAGCAACCTCGTTGTGTTCTGTCTTTGCGGAGATGCCGAGCTTCCATAGCTCAATATCAAGCTCCTTCATAAAGGCAGAAACCCTCTCCTTGATGCTGCCATAGTAGTGATCTTCCATTTCCTGACCCTTTGGCGCTTTTGAACCAAGAATTGTGCGTCCCGTGAAAATCAAATCTTTTCTTTTGTCATACATCTTTTTATCTATCAAAAAATATTCTTGCTCAGGGCCTACCGTTGCAATAACCTTATTTACAGAGGTATTACCAAACAATCTCAATATTCTCAATGTACTTTTGGATAGGCTTTCCATAGAACGAAGGAGGGGCGTCTTTTTGTCTAGCGCTTCACCAGTGTAGGAACAGAAAGCAGTAGGTATATAGAGAGTACTACCTTTAATAAATGCAGGAGAGGTACAATCCCATGCAGTATAGCCTCTAGCCTCAAATGTAACTCTCAGACCGCCTGAAGGGAAGGAAGAGCCATCTGCTTCACCTTTAATTAATTCTTTACCAGAGAATTCAAGAATTACCTTGCCGTCAGAAGTGGGGGAAATAAAGGAATCGTGCTTTTCGGCAGTAATGCCAGTCATGGGCTGGAACCAGTGTGTATAGTGTGTTGCACCTTTTTCAATTGCCCAGTCCTTCATACAGCTTGCAACTACTTCAGCAACTTCCAAACTAAGAGTAGCACCTTCATCAATAGTCTTCATTAATGCCTTAAAAGTAGCTTTTGGTAATCTTTCACGCATTACGCAATGGTTAAACACATTTGAACCAAATAAATCATTTAAACTCATCAATTTCAATCCTTTCGGTCATTTATATAAATTAAAAATGAAACCAGCAGTAAAAATCCTTAATTATTAACGTGATTACAATAAAATAAAGATACCCTTAATTTGTTAAAATTGCAAGCAAAATTAAGCATAATATCATTTTTCATGATTTTTAATAAATAATGCGACTTTTACTTAAGATTTTTAATAATTTTTGCAACATACTTAAAATTACGTTTCAAATTCTTTTGATATTTTTACTGATAATATCAATATTTTACAAATGCATTTACAAATATGTTGACAAAAATATATACTTGTATTACTGTATATATATGATATACACAGTGAAGAGTGGTGATGTGATGAATTTTAATTTGAATTATAGTAGCGGAGTACCAATGTATGAACAGATAAAAGAGGGCATTAAGCATGAGATATTTAGCGGTAATATCAAAAACAACGACCCGCTCCCATCTGTAAGGCAGCTAGCAAGAGACCTCGATGTAAGCATGATAACCACAAAGCGTGCTTACATGGAGCTAGAGCATGATGGACTTATTTATACTATCTCCGGAAAGGGTACTTTTGCAAAGGTAAATGATTTTGACATCATTATTAGTGAGAGAAATAAGCAGATTTTATCGGGTCTTGAGGAACAACTAAAAGGTGTCAAGAATGCTGGAATTCCAATAAAAGATGTTATTTCAATAGTGGAGAAGGTTTATGAGGATTAGGGAATAGAATTTAACTGATAAGCAGCCTTAAGAGGAGCAGAGTTACCAAGGTTAGCTAAAAGTAGTGAACTGATTATTAGGATTCAAGAGGAGCAGAGTTACGAAGGTTGGCTAAAAGTAGTGAACTGATTATTAGCATTCAAGAGGAGCAGAGTTACGAAGGTTGGCTAAAAGTAGTGAACTGATTATTAGGATTCAAGAGGAACAGAGTTACCAAAGTTGGCAAAGAGTAATAAACTAATATTTTAGCATTTATGTGTAAAAGGTTTTGGATTAATAAGCAATAATAATATCGGTAAGTAGTGTTTAGCATTATAAAAAAGGAGAGTAGGAAGATGAATAATATTTTGGAGATAAATGGTCTGACAAAAGCCTTTAAGGACTTTAAACTAAACGATATCAGCTTTAATGTTGAGAGGGGTTGCATCATGGGCTTTGTTGGACAAAATGGTTCAGGCAAGACCACAACAATAAAGCTAATTTTAAATGCAATTAATAAGGACGGGGGAACGGTCAACATATTTGGCAGAGATAATCTTGAACATGAGGTATATGTTAAAGCTAAGATAGGCTACATACCTGACCAGGACTTTTTTATACCAACAATGACGTTAAAGCACTATGCAAAAGCATTGAAACTATTCTATGATACATGGGATGATGAATTATTTAAAAGTTATGCTGATAGGTGGTCAATACCTCTTGACAAGAAGCTGAATGAACTTTCAAAAGGCACAAAAACAAAGGCAATGCTAGCTTTGGCGTTTGCTCATTGTCCCGAGCTGCTCATTTTGGACGAGCCGACAGCTGGCCTCGACCCTGTAGCTAGAATAGAGGTATTGGACCTGCTTAGAGATTTTGTGGCTGATGGTCAGCGCTCAGTTCTATTCTCTTCCCATATTACTTCGGATTTAGATAAGATAGCTGACTATATCACAATCATTAATAACGGTACAATTCTAGAAAGCCTTTCAATAGATAAAATAGAAGAAAAGTATGTTCTAATATCAGGTGCTTTATCCGAGCTTTCCGGAATTGAGTCAGAGTTTGTAGGTATACGTAAGGGAACTACTCGTTTTGAAGGTTTAATTTTGAGAGAAAGAGCGCACAAGCTAGCATTCCGTTTCGAGCAACAGGTTCCAAATATTGAGAATATGCTAACTTTCAGTATATGGGGGAATAAGTGATGGATGAAATAAAAAAATTGTTCAGAGCAGCAAGATATCTAGAACAAAAATCACAACCGTGGATTAAGTATTTATTTTTAGTAGTGATGTTACTCCTTTTTACTATAAATATTATAATAATATGCTCAACAAATAATGAAAGCACTTATAATCGTAATGGAAGTATTGTAATTCAAAATATAAATCTTCTATTCTGTTCTTCAATGTGTTTTTTAGCTTTGGGGAATATAACTAGATCAAAATCTTTTCTAAGTGGAACAAGCTTCATAGAGCTATCACTTATGTTGCCGATAAAAAAGACCAGTATACTAAAGTACCGGTACATATTTTCTATAGTATCAATTGTCCCTACTTTACTAGTGATAATTTTCAGCTTTGTATGGTACATAATTAAAGGTATATCAGGGTTTGCTGGCTATATAGGTCTGGAAATTATAATTGTATCCTTTTTCTATATAATGCTAAACTTCTACTTATTGGATAACATAGTTCAGAACAATAAAAATACTATTAATAAGGTTGTCAGTTTTATAATTATTGTAATGTTATTCATATTACCGTCTTCATTTATATTAGTTACGACTTTTTTACAAGATAGTAGTATTCACTACGGCTTGCTAGGCAAAAACATGGCTCCGTTTATTAAGAGTCTAGAGATTTTTGCAGGGCCATTAGGAATATTGTTTATAGTTGCGACACTGATTGTAGGCTACTTTATCAGTTGTGTGCTTCCGATGAGAGTTTTTAACAAAAAGGGGTGGAATATATGAGAGAATTATTAAGAGATTTCTGGGTTCTCAGAAAAGCTGGTTTTACTCAAAGTGGTGAAAGGTTCATTGTTTTTTTCATAATACTAGCAGTTGTAATGTTTATTGTAGGCGGATTATCTATCATTCCACAGTTTGCTGTTCTGTTTGATTCCCTTGTATTTCTTTTTATCCCTATTGCTGTTACTTCTTCAGTAGCATTAGGAAAATACCGACTATTGTATTCAATGCCCATAAAAGCAGAAAACATTGTAAAGCAGATTTATCTCAATTCGTATTTAACAATAATTGTCTCTATTATAGTGACTACTATTTCCTATATTTTTGTGTCAGAAGTAGCTATAATATCCATTCAACTAATAAAAGCAGTTGTTGCTCTGGCCTTTACAAACTGGTATGTACCTATGTCTGTTGCGCCAGAGATGAATTACGAATATATGCAGGGCAAGAAAAATAGTCCTCTTATTTTTTTATCGGGGTTTACTGGATTTATGGTGTCATTAACAAGTATAATAATTACCAATCACGATTTAATGAATTTACTTATTACTGTAAGCTCAAGTGTATGGACGGCTGTAGTCGGTTTAATAATTCTAATATTGTGTGTAGGTACAGTTAAATTTTCGGTAAAAAAGTCCCTCACTATAGTACGCATGTAGTATAGCCTAGCAGATCTTGGCAAATATAGCTTAGACATGTATTGCAGATATAAATATCTCATAGGTAAATATTTCATAGAAAAATGTAGCAAAGGGGAAATATTCAAATCTACAAATATTTGTTATAACCTTACTTTTGCAGTAAATAGAGATAAAGATAGCCCTTAACTGCTTAAATATTAACAGTTACGGGCTTTTTGATTTGTCATTAAGTTGTAGCAAATTACCTATATTTGAAAATGTGGTAGAAAACGTTAATATAGAAAAAAGGTGACGAAATAATCCTACTATACTAAATGGTAACTAAGAATGTATAATATATCCAAATATTACTATTCTGAAAATTGAAGGGGTGAAATTAAAAATGCCTAAGAATAGAATTTTTTGGTTACTATGTATGTTATGTATTATAATTATTACAGTAATAACATTTTGCTTAATTCAAATAAACGATAGGAATAGAGTGATTAATAATTTAGAAGGAATATTAATATACGTTAATCCACGAGACAAACAAAGCAACGATTGGGTAACATTTTACAATTTTAAGACTAAAGAACAAGATTTTGCGTATAATTTCCAAATTAGAGGATCGGACGCATGCTTTGACACTGGCAAGGTTATAAGTATAGGTATAGATTCCGAAATTTGTGAGTTTGGTGAAAAGGATAAAAAAGTGTTAACACTTTTTAGAAATATTAGTAAACAAGAATCAATTATGCAAGTTAGATATATTCCTAATGATATTAATAAGATTAGTGTTCAATTAGGCGAAAAACTATACATAATTGATACCAATAACAACCAAATGACATATCTATTAGGTGCTGATAATGGTTTTTGTTGGGTTGATAACAAAAACATTATTTATTCATATAATGGACAAATAGTAAGAGAAAATATTATGACAAGAGAGAAAATAATAATTTCTGGTGGGTACTATCCTGAAATATCCAATGATAAACAGCATCTAGTTTTTCTAGAAGAAAATAATCCTAAACTTTTAAATACATTGGTTATATATGATTTAAAGAATTCGGTTGTTGAAAATAGATTTGAATGTAAGAAAGTATTCAGGTATAGATTTTCTCCTGATGGGAAGTATATAGCATTTACTCAAGAAGGTAGAAAAGATTTGTTCTTCTCTGACATTGAACTTAATCTTTTGGACTGTAAAACTGGTAAAATATTTAGGTTATTTAATGATATTAAGGGTTCTGATTTTGTTTGGATACAGTAGGTGGATAAAGAATTTGTACACGCGAAAGTATGGAAACTTGGCATTTGAATTATATGGGGCCTCAGGTTAAGCCTAGGAAGAAGGATTAGTATGAAAAAAATATATTATTCTATATTCATTCTATTTGTATTAATGTATCAAGTTGGTTGTACCTATAATAACAATCAGGTTGTTAACAGCATCTCAGATACTACTATTTCGAATGTTAATACAAATGATAAACCAGTAAGTGCAATAAATAGTGCATCTGAACTGCCTGTCACACCATCAATGATAATTTCGCCCAATAGTCTTTCTATAGAGAAGGAAATAGCTGGGAATAATAACTCTAATGTGATATATGGTGGTAGGGTAGTTAAAGATGGAGATTGGATTTATTTTTCTTTAGATAGCACAAACTTGAAACAAGATAGTATTGGAATATGTAAGATGAAGTCCGATGGAAGTAATTTTAGTATATTAATAAATGAATGGTCAAAGTGTCTTAATATAAGTTCAGAATATATATATTATATAAAAACTCATGATGGGTGGGTTAGCGGTGATATATACAGAATAAGAAAGGATGGTACAGAAGAAACGAAGATATTAGCAGGTGAGTATACAAGTTTACTTCTCATAGGAAACAAATTATTTTTTACGTGCATGAGTGAGGACAATTTTGCATACAAACTTTATAAAATGAATATTGATGGAACTCATAAAGAACTTTTTTTGAAGGAAAGATGTGATGCAAACTTTTTATATAGTAGTGGTTTTGTGTACACAGTTATGCCTATTCAACAAAGGGACGGTAGTCTTGATGTTACAATTAGTAAAATAAGCATTAATGATAGTAAACAAAGAAAAATAATTGCTCATAACGTGGATATAGCTCCTGCTTTTTTAGAGCTTTCGTCCTTGTATATATATAAAAATAATATATTTTTTATTAATAATAAAGACAAGCATGTCTATTCTATTAATGTTGATGGTACATCTATAAAAATGTTAAACAATATTGATGTAGATACAATGGTTATTTCAGAAAGCGGTAAGATTTATTGTTTTTCATGGGATTTGGGCACAACATTATATTCGTTTGACTTAGATGGACAAAATGTTAAAAAGATAAGTAAAATAGACCAATACTCTTACCTTATAGGAATAGAAAATGATTATCTGTATTTTAACGAAGATTGGGGTGAGGGGAACATAACTAATACTGGAAGAGTCAAAATTGACAGTAGTAACATTAAATATTTATACGATTATATGAAAAATAAATAGAAAAATTCATTATTATTAAGTAAAAGAGACCATACACTAAGTATTGAAAACACGATCCTAGTAAAAATTAAATATTATAAATTAGCAAATGGAACTTTACCTTATTGGTGTAGATACTTTTAATGCAAGTGGTTCAGCATCACCCATAGAACAAAAATAACGTTGTGAGGAAATTATAATGATTTCAAAAGTAATAATAATTAACTTAACTGGGTTTGATATTACTCCCTATATTGGCTTATCAAACTAAAACAATGATTCAATGGGACAAAATATAGTGGCCATAAATGCTTACAGGTTTTGGTACCCATTTGTACATCTCAAATATTCTTAAACATGGGTATGAGCAGGTTGCCCTCAAATACCTTATAGGCATTGCCACCGTTCTATGTGTATAAAGACATTATGATATTTTTTATATCATCAAATTACAAGAAATTATGAAACCTCAGCTTCTATTTACATATTCTAACAAAACGCGTAAAATTTAATCATTAATGGAAACTTCATACCACTATACAAGTAGTACGATTTATGAGTATCCAAATCGTTCATTTAGTAAAAATCCTCACTATGACCCTTCTGCTAAAACGGGTGTATTTGGTAGAGATTATTTCTAATAATTATTTTTTAAGAGGTATAGAGAGATGAAAAGAATGTTTATATTTTTAGTAATTATAATGAATTTTAGCATTATTACTGGTTGTCAAAGTATGGATACAAAGGAGAATCATACAACACTGACTGGTGAAATCGTATTAGCAAACCCCGATGAAAAAGGTGCAGATGCTGGTTCAATGGTTATATTAAATTTAAAAAATAATAAGAAATTATACTTTTCAAACAAGAGGTACTATTACCCTAATTTTAATGATGAGGGTGATAAAATAATCGCAATAGATAGAGATAATATTTCTGGCTATTCTGTAACTGAATACAGTATAAAAAATAACAATATTAATACAGTTTATGAGTTTGTAGACAAAGATAGAATCTTAGCAGATGTTCGGTATGTGCCAAATTCAAATAACATATGCTTTTTGAAATTGAATGGAGACCAAATGAATTATGTATTGAACTTATATAACATACAAACCAAACAGGATACTACATTAATTGATTTAGATGAAGGATACTGTTGGAATGAAAATGGTGAAGATATATTATATAGCTTGCGTGGTAAAATTTACATCTATGATATTAAAGCACAAAAATCAGAATATCTTTTTGATGGGTTTAGCCCAGAATACTCAAATAATGCTCAATATGTGGCATACCTAAAACAAAGCATAGTTGATGGAGGAGAAAACACATTAATCGTAAAAGATATAGTTAACAATAAAGAATTCAAGAAAAAAATAACAAGAGTTAGAAGTTATAAATTTTCTCCAGATAGTTTAAGTATAAACTTTATTAAAGAAGGCACTGAGGCACTGGCGTTTACTAAATATGAAATGTTGAATTGGAACTTCAAAAATGATGATACCTTTGTAGTAATTGATAAGGTTAATAGTGATGAGTTTGACTGGAAATAAGGTCACAAAACAGAGCAAACATACTACACCTATGATAGGCAACATGTCATACTTGAGACTGATGCAGCAGGTAACCAAAAGGCTAGCTACATAAAGGGCATTAAATACATAGCAAAAGCTGACAGCAAGGGCAACATCTCATTCTATCTATATAATGGTCATGGTGACGTTGTACAAATGGTAGATAGTACAGGCGAGATTATCAATCAGTACGACTACGACATCTGGGGGAATCCAACCCTTACCATTGAAACAGCCGCTAACGCAATCCGCTACGCGGGAGAATTCATGGACTCCGAAACAGGTATGTATTATCTAAGAGTAAGATACTACGACCCATATACAGGTAGGTTTGTGAGTGAGGATAGCTATTGGGGTGAGGATGAAAACCCACTGTCACTGAATCTCTATATATATTGTGCTAATGATCCTGTAAACTTTACAGACCCAAGTGGGCATCTACAAAAGGGCGATGAAAAACTAACCATGGAGGCTCAAGCCCAAATAGTTGACCTTACAAATAAGTACTTTAGTGCTACAACTCAAAAAGATAAAGATAAAATACATGAGCTAGCACAAGCTATAAGAAACAACCCAACGAATGTTGTCACGGAAGCTGATGCAAAATCTAACGAAAAAGTAAACGAAGACTTCTATGGCGGATTTAATAAATCAACGGTAGCCACTGGAAGTATAAATGCAAGTCAGTGGAGCTCAATTTCAGGTAGCTTTGGAGTAGCTGGTGCACTTAATTTTGACTCTAATTTAAATATGAACTCCATAAGGGTTCAAACAGATTATCACGCTACAATAAATAATAAGGGTAATATTGGCACAATAACATCCAGTGGAAAAAGTAATGTAACCATTGATAACTCTGGCAATATTGGTAGCTTTATTTCAACAAGTAGTGGGACGAATGTTATTAACAACTCCGGTGTGTTTACCACTGTTTCTACAGGAAAAAATAGTAGTACCTTTATAGAAAATAGCGGCAAGATGAAGGATTTCTATACAGGTGATAATAGCTTTAACTATATCAATGATCTAACGAAGGTATTGAAGATTTACACTGGCGGGGGTAATACCACTATAACTAATATATCAGATGTATTAGGTAAAGGTAATTCCATTGCATTAATATTAACTAAAGAATATAGGAAAAATCCAGTTACAGGTGAGGAATACGTTGTTATTACTGATAATAGTCAAGAAATTATAATTAATAACCTTATTGCGCTTGGTTACACAAATGCTAAAACTAATTATTTTGATGCACTATATAAATTCCTTGCTGAGTACACGGACAATGGTCATAGCTTAAAAGCGGATTTAGATAGATTTGTTCAGAAGCTAAAGTACCTGCATTAATGAGATGGACTTCATTGGCTCTAAAGAAAGATAGCTCAGTTAAAAAGGTGACGGGGAAAACTGGAGAGATTATTGTTGCTTCTGGGCAAGAAGGAGATGTGGGTAGATTCAAGTATAATTTTATTGAAACTGGCATCAAACAGATAAAAGACTACAAGACTTCAAATCCTGGGCTATCAATAACATGGATGATAGATAAAGGGAGTTATTCAAAAACGGATTTAAAGAATTTTGAAAATACTGCAAAAACACTTGGTGTGAAAATTGTGTTTGTTGATAGTAAACAGGAATTTGTGAATTATATTAATACTGGTAGTGTTTGAGGTAACGGAAGCAGAGCAACAACAATTTCAAACTTCACTTTATTTGGACTTGGTCATCCTGGAGAATTGAATTTTGGCTCTGATTACAACATTACTACTTCAGATTTATCATTAATTAACAGCAGTGCATTTAACAATACAAATTCAACTTTCTATTCATGTAATACTGGAACTGGTGGTGATGGTAGCTTTGCTCAAGCTTGGTCAAATTTAACGGGCGGTGTAACGAAAGCAATGGTATTAAAAACTGATTATGAGACAATAACTTATACTACAAAGCAACTTGAAACAATAGAGGATAGATGGAAAATTCAAAAACTCTCGTATAAAATCATGGTGAACCAGATAAGAGATTGCTAAAATAATAAAAGGAAGGTCGGAGACAGGATAATCTACAGAGTGGTTCGTATAGGTATCCAATAGAAGGCGAAAATGCTTATTGGAAAACATTTAAATCTAAAAAATAGGGGGCTACGTGAATGCAAAGGAGAAAGAAAATGTTTCTATATAGTTTTATATCAATAATTGGACTGCTAATAATACTTGATTTCATACCGGTTAAATTTGCAGTGAATATAAATTCAGTAGATATTACAAAGTATAAGGAAGAAGATGGACAAAAAATATACATATGCAAACCTGTGCAGGTAACAGATTCTATATGGGAAGCTATTGGAGATGAAAAAGGAATAAGAGACATTAGTAAGAATGAAGTCATATACATGGCTGAACCATTGAAAGGGAATGACCCATTAAAAAAACTTAATGGTTCTTTTCAGAAAACATATGAACCTAAAGCTCACAATCAATTTGTTTTTGTAGGAAACGAAATCAGTTCTAATACAGTTGGAGATATGGAAATAGATGGAGTTCAAGAGAAAACAATTGATTTTAAAGTTGATGATTGGCAGATAGTATATCCAATTAGAAGGGATTCGTTTAGGGATTTTTATGTACCTAAAACTTATCTGACGGTTTATGACTTTATAAAATTTCCATAACTGACATTGGTAGTTGTAATTTTAAAAAAGCTAACGTTCTTAAATTGAGGTTGCTGGTATGAGAGATGGAGACAAAAATTGAGGAGATGATAGGAATATATAAAAAAAGAAACACTTGCTTTATCGGAATTGATATGGATAAAGACATGCATTGCGTAGTCATTATTGACTGCTGGATGGATAAAATGGGAGAAATCAGCTTTGAAAAAACCGTCAAAGTTTCCTGTGTTTATTGAAAATGTCAGAAGAATTTGCGGAACAAAGGATGTAGTATTTGGCCTTGAGTATACCAGAGGCTTTGGCAGCAACCTGTCAGCTTATCCTGTCGGAAGAAAGTTTGATGTACATAAAAAATACTACCTTTTGACAAATCCTAGAAATATTTTTAAAAACAAGATTTAAACACTTGGAAGAAATTTGCTTTTTTGATTGAGGATATGGAACGGAGATAATATAATGGTTATAGCTCTTGTAGTGAGTGGACAGGGAAAGAGACTCTTAATTTTACTAAAGTAATGTATTTAAATAACAGTGGTGGCGCTAATAAGCAGGGACATGCTGTTATAATGCTTGTGACTGATGATGGTAAGGGTGTGATTTACAGTTTTGCAGGGGACGCAAACCAAACTTTTAAAATAATAGCTGGGGGTAGTGTAGAAGGGAAGTTGTCTAAGGCTGTAGATGAACATAATAACATTATTATGGTTGACGTAAATGCGTTTATAGAAAGCGGAAAAGTAAATATTGAAAGTTTTAGTGGAGATAAGCCATACAACGATAACTATGATAGATTCATAAGTATTTCAATAACTAATCAGCAAGGACAATTAAATGTACAATAGAGCTGAAAAATTATATAATTCAACCCCTGACTATATTTTTTATGCCGTTAATTGTAATCATATGGCACAAACAATATTGTCAGAAGCGAACTTGGACTTTACTGCTACATCTGCAAGTGAAACTGAGGAACAAAAAGTATTCTATACATTATTTGCACTAACAAGAACTTGTTCTAAAAGGGTTATGCGTTAGTAAATGGATATAATAATGACAGGTAAGTAATACCATTCCTAATGCAGCATATAATTATGGTGCTTCAATCCCTGAAAATAAAAGTTGGACTGTTGGAAATACAGGTTTAGCAACTAGTTGGAATCCGTTTGAATAATAAACTGGAGGTGGAATAATAATGAGAAAAGGAATAGTTGTGGTTATCAGTATATTAATATTATTAGTATTTTCAAGTTGTGGGATTGATAAGGATAAGATTGTTGGAGATATTTTATTGAGCCACAATCTTGATATGTATACTAATACAGATTACTATATGCTTATGTATAGTCTTAGTAATAATAAAACTAAAAAGATAGAAAATGGAAATTATTTAGATTTATGCGGGATAGAGTTCAATAAGGATAAGACTAAAATATTAGGGGTAAAGTCTGCAGAAAATAGAAAAGTAAAAAATCCTTTTATATTTGAGTATGATATAAAAGAAGCAACATTTATAAAAATAGTTGAATATGCTGAACTTACAAAAGGCTCTGGAGGAGGATTACAATATGTTCCAAACTCAAACAGCATAAGTTATACTGCGGATAATAAAGTTTACATTTATGATAGAGAAAAAACAACAAACTCTGCTTTAGTTGATATAGCTTTTGACAAATATGACTGGGATAAAACAGGAAGCAAAATACTATATGGAGATAGAGATGATAATATATATATATATGATCTCACAAATAAAACGAGTACCAAAATATTAGAAGGGAGGTATCCTGTATACTCAAATAACAATAAGTATATTGCATATCAAGGAAAAGACTATAAATTAACTGTCTATGATATTGATACGAAAAAAGAATGGAAAAGTATATCGCTAAGTGGCAATCAGAAATACATATTTTCACCTGATGATAAGTTTATTGCACTCGCTACACAATATTCAGATATTTCGAATAACCCTCATTTTGAAATGTTTGTAGTGGACTACAAAGATAATGAACAACAAAGGTTATTTAAAGGTGATGGGGGAATCCCTGCATTTGACTGGAAGTAAAACCTATAGCTTTTTTTTAGACCAGCTTCTAAAGCTGGTGGAGGTGCTGTACGACGAAAACAGCAGAGAGATAGCCCGAAAGACCACAAAATACATATATGATAGCAATGGCAATCAACTCAAGCAATCAACAAGCTGCACACTCCCTGACAATACCCAGCTTCGCCCTGTAACAAATGGTACAGCCTATGGCGATGGCATTACAGACAGTATTAGTGCTCAGATAGAGAAGGTAAGCTACACCTATGACGGCTTCAACAGACTGGTATCCGCTGAAACCATCAAATCAGGCACGAGAACAATAGCAAAATATGTATATAATGGAGATGATTTAAGAGAGAGCAAGACAGTCACAGAAGGTGACAAAACAGAGCAAACATACTACACCTATGACAGGCAACATGTCATACTTGAGACTGATGCAGCAGGCAACCAAAAGGCTAGCTACATAAAGGGCATAAACTACATAGCAAAAGCTGACAGTAAGGGCAATACCGCATTCTACCTGTATAATGGTCATGGTGACGTTGTACAAATGGTAGATACTACAGGCGAGATTATCAACCAGTACGACTACGACATCTGGGGGAATCCAACCCTTACCATTGAAACAGCCGCTAACGCAATCCGCTACGCGGGAGAATTCATGGACACCGAAACAGGTATGTATTATCTAAGAGCAAGATACTACGACCCATATACGGGTAGGTTTGTGAGTGAGGATAGCTATTGGGGTGAGGATGAAAACCCACTGTCACTGAATCTCTATACATATTGTGCTAATGACCCAGTACAATACACAGACCCTAGCGGACATTACTACTACGTTGATGAAAATGGCAAAGGCCATGTAAGTGAGATTACAGTAAGTGGTAGCACTGGGTTAAATCCAGACATCATATATGATAAGGTAATCTTTGAAGGAAGTACAATATTGAGTAGTAATGGTGCTCAAATTGGTTCTGTAGGAGGAGATGCTGACGCGGTTAAAAAATACAAATCAGATACTGATGTCTATGCATATGTTTCTGAAACAGGAAGCTATGGTACGTTTAACTTTGAGGGTAATGCTACAATAAATAATAAGGGTAATATAGGAACAATAACATCTAGTGGAAGAAGCAATGTAACCATTGATAACTCTGGCAATATTGGTGGCTTTATTTCAACAAGTAGTGGGACGAATAAGATTACTAATGCGAGCAATGGAAGCATCAAAACAATTATGACTGGCGATAATAGTACAACAA